>JAESTJ010000043.1 GCA_016763615.1 Minisyncoccota bacterium
AATCTTTATGTATGCTTCAGCGCACGATTCATAGAATTTTCGAAAACTTTCTTCGTCTCGATTAAATGAATACAAGTCTTTCATTACAAACTCGCGAGTACGCATAAGTCCACTTTTCGCCCGCGTTTCATTTCTAAATTTCTTTTGAAATTGATAAATATATTTTGGTAGATCTTTGTAAGAAGAAATGTGATCCTTCAGAAGATTTGTCAGTGGTTCTTCATGAGTAAAAGCCAGTCCGATATCTGCTCCATTAGCTAGTTTTGTTCTAAACCATACATCCGCACAAGTGTCCCACCGATCAGTCTTCGACCAAAGTGTAGGTTCTTGAAGTGAAGACAATTCCATTTCCTGTCCTCCAATGGCGTTCATTTCCTCTCGAATAACATTCACTACATTATTAAATGTGCGAAGTCCCAATGGAAGAAGTGTATATACGCCTGCCATTTCTTTATGAATATAGCCCGCCTGAATAAGAAGTTGGGCATTTTTTGACATCTCATCTTTAGGGGTCTCTTTTCGAGTTTTGGTGAAAAGTTTTGATTGACGAAGTGTGTGAGTCATAGTGGGAGCATATTAGCAGAAAAGCTCGAAAAATTGAAGTTTTGCGAATCTTATCAACTCTCTAACACTTGACTCGGCCCTCTTAAAATAGTTTATTGGAACTACGACTGTACTTTAAAAATTTATAAAGAGGGAGGAAATCGTGCCGAACAAGCATCACCGCCACCCCATAGGAGGAGCAGGTATTTGCGGCCTGAGAGGTCACGCGAACGGAACCAGCGAAGTGGCTACAATAATCAAAGCACTTCAAACAAAGTTTCAGAATGTGATCAAAGAAGGAGGACTCAAGTTTCGTATCGGTAAAATATGTCACTGTCACCAGTGCACAGAACCTCGCTTTCGAGACTGTACAGGTGGCTCGCTTGTGAAAATTTATGGACGTTCCGGCTGTCAAACATTCATCGTACACTGCAGTGCGGATATGCGTTTAAAAGTTCAGAATGCAATTCGTACTATCTGGCGTGAAAAGCGTAAATGGCGCTGAACCGCACTTCTTAAAAACGAGCCCCGGGCGCACTATGCGTCCGAGGTTCTTTTATTTGAAATCTAAGAAAACAGCCGAATAATATCGTGATAGGTAACTACCACCATTAATACGATAAGGAGAGTGAATCCAACAACGTTAAACACGGTGCCAATTTTTTCACTTATTGGTTTACGAATAATTACCTCTATTGCAATAAAAAGTAAGCGTCCACCATCAAGGGCTGGTAACGGAATCATGTTTATAACCGCGAGGTTCACAGAAATAAACGCAGTGAAGTAAAGAAGGTACGTAAATCCAACAGAGGACGCATCTCCTACAAGACCTGCTATTCCTATTGGTCCAGCTACTTGAGACCAATCAGCAGAAGCGGTAACAGCAGAAAGAAGAAATCCTCCTAATCCAATGGACACTGTTTTTAGTGCACTCATCGTTCCCATAAATCCTTGTGCAACTGCTTGTCCAATAGGTAGTGACTTATCTGCAACTAGAGCCATAGCTATTCCTACTGCGGGGGTGCTTGGAGTTTCGCTGAGAACCCCGTGAGCAGGAATAAGTTCAACGTCTTCAATAATTCCCGTCTCGGCATCACGAATATATGAGACAGTTATAGTTTCCCCTGCTCTATCCTGTATAAAAGTCGCGGTGTTGCTTGGAAAGAGAGTTTCAAGACTCGCATCCCTACTGACAAGCCCAACTATCTCATCACCAGACACCAAACCTACTGCATCTGCTGGAGAGCCAGTAACAACAGAGCTCACAATAAGTCGAGTATCCAAGCCTACCGCCTGTGATTCATCGATTGCCGTAGGAGCGCCCATCATCAAAGTTACGGAAAATAGGAACCAGGCAAAAAGAAGATTAAATACAACACCAGCAATCAAAACAGTTGCTTGAACCAATTTTGGTTTATGTACAAAAGCTCTTTTCTTGTCTTCTTTACTATACTGTTGACTCAAACTTTCACCAAATATTTTCACAAAACCTCCAAAAGGTAACCAGTTTATTGTGTACACTGTGTCTCCTAATTTTCCAATTGTAAATGCGCGCGGCGGATAACCAATACCAAACTCATCTACCTTAATACCAAAAAATTTGGCTACCAAAAAATGTCCGAGTTCATGGACGACAATAAGTACCACCAATACCGCTATAAAAAGAACAAATGACATATATGAATTATATTAGCTTTGTATTTCTGTTTCTTTTCTTTTAAATAATTCTTCCAGTGCTTGATTTCCTGCATCAATATATTTTTGCAACTCATCTTTTGCAGTAAACTTTTCATCCTCGCTTATATCTCCCGATTTTTCTTGAGCTTGAATATCACCCCATACATCCTCTCGCGCACCTCGCAAACTCTGTCGTGCATCCTCCAACTTTTCCTTTGCCATTTTTATTATCGATTCCCTACGTTCTGAAGTAAGCTCAGGAAACGATACTCGAATACCTTTATCATCCACGGCAACACCAACGCCAAAATTGGCATTTGTGATTGCTTTTTCTATTTCTTTTATTTGCGAAGCATCCCATGGAGTAATTCGCAGTGTACGAGCATCTTCTACTCCAATGTTTGCAACCTGATTAAGAGGCATTCTTGAGCCATAACTTTCTACCTGAATGGTGTCCAAAAGTGTGGGCGTAGCTCTCCCTGTGCGAAGTCCTTGATACTCTTTGCGAAGCCATTCTTCACCCTCAGTAACTTTTGTTAGTAATTCTTTAAAATCGTACATACATGCAAGTATACAGTCCCTTAATAGGTTACGAAAGTCGCGGCGTGGTGAGAGCCACACTTTCCAAGAGTATTTTAAGTGACGCCCCTTTATCAAAAAGTACTCGTCGAACATCAATAATGTTCTGTAATGCCTCATTGTATTCCGGATTGCCTTTACTTGTATGAAGTTCTATTTCTATGTCCCGCAAAAGTATTCCCGCACCTGAGACATCTTTATTCTTTAGAATACCCTCAAGGAGATGCATTCTCTCTCCCGAACTAGCGTGCAAAAAACTTTTTCCACTACTATTATTTTTATGGTTTACTCCTTGAACTTTTTCAGACTCAACCATCCAAACTCGTGACTGAAGAGTTGGTAGTACATTGTGAATACCAGAGAGACATACAAAGAAGTGAGTATTCTCTGACGGCTCTTCAAAAAGTTTCAAAAGTGCGTTCTGTGCTTCTTTTGTACACGAAAGTGCACGATATATAAATAGCTGAGTACCTAGTGAACGCATTCCAGCCAAATGAATCAAATGCCGACTATCATCGATACCAAAGGAATCGAATTCACGGACATGAATTTCAGCATCACTAAATTTGTCTCGCAACAAACTCTGTAGACCAGCGAACATTCCTTCGCTGTCTTCTAGCAAATATGCATGGTGCAAATTATTAGTATCAATACCTTTTAAGGAATCCATAACCTCAGTATACCGCGTGCTTTATCTTTTTGAGAGAATCGCTTTTTTATATACATCTAAATGCTGCAGCGCAATACCAGTACCCTTGGCGACACTATAAAGAGCATCATCAGCCAAAGTGGCTTTCACTCCCGTGCGACGATATACAAGTTCAGGTAAATTTCGTAACTGTGATGAGCCTCCTGACATAGTTATGCCATTATCAATTATGTCCGCAGCAAGCTCAGGTGGAGTTTCTTGTAGCACATCACGAATGGCTTTTACTATTTCGCGCAATTCCCTTCCAATCGCTTTTACTATTTCATTCGTTCCGAGTTCTATTGAACGTGGTAGCCCAGTAAGATAATCACGCCCCTTAACGGTCATCGTTAATTCTTCTTCCATTGGTAATGCTGAACCAATCTGAGTTTTTACATCTTCCGCTGTTTTGTCACCAATTGCTAGATTGAATGTTTTCTTGATATGCGCTGCGATTGCTTCATCTATACGGTTTCCTGCACACTTTACAGAGGTTGAGGCAACTATTCCGCCGAGAGAAATAACTGCTACATCTGTCGTCCCTCCTCCAATATCTACAATCATATTTCCTTGAGCTTCATGAATAGGAATTCCCGCGCCAATTGCTGCAAGGATAGGCTCCTTCACTACTTGGGCGGTTTTCGCTCCTGCTTTAACTGCAGCCTCAATAACTGCTCGTCGCTCTGCTGAAGTAACTCCTGCCGGAACTGAAATCATTACGTCAGGACGAAAGAAACTCCACCAGTTTGTTGCTTTACGCATGTAATAGCGGAGCATAGCTTCAGTAACTCGATAATCAGCTATTACTCCGTCTTTCATGGGGCGATAGGCAACGATGTCGTCTGGCGTTCGTCCAACCATCTCTTTTGCCTCATCCCCTACTGCAAGAATTTTATTCTCTTGTTCAGAAACGGCGACAACAGAAGGTTCTCGTAAAACAACTCCTCTCCCAGGAACATAAATAAGTGTATATGTGGTGCCAAGATCAATGCCAAGTTTTGGTGTTAGTGAAAATTTCATAGTCGTTATAAGTATGGTGATTGTACTCGCTTATAGGTTTTTTACAAATTTCTTTGCTATATCCATAAAAAATTGATTTAATACCGCGTATGAAAAAAATCGCACAAAAGAAATACATCTTCGCAGGTGGCATAGCCTTGTCTGTTTTGGTGCTTCTTTTTGGAATACTCTCTCAAGCGGGATTTGTTTTTTCTGGCCCTTATTTGGTGAGAGGAGGAGAGTTGGTAATAGAGAATGCTCGACCGAACAGTGTTGTGTTTGTTGAGAATAGTCGAGTTGGAGTTATAGACGATGCCGGTGACGCAACTTTTACTGGCATAAAGCCAGGGAGTCGCAGTCTTATCATTTCTCATGAAGACGCTTGGCCGTGGATTTTCGAATTTGAAAGTACTTCAGGAGAATCAACAATAATACAGCCACTGCAAGTTAATATTGAAACTGATGGAGCCGTTCTCGCAAATCCTGAAGACCCTTTGCGAAAACGAGCGGAAACTGAATTAGATGCGTACAAAGAACCATCTCGCACACAACCACTTTCCCGCAATCAAATAACAGTCTGGATTGAAGGTTCAACTATTTTTGCGCGAGAAGGAGAAGAGGTTCGTACGATACTTGCCTCAAAAAATCCAATCCGAAATATTTTATGGTATGGCGAGCGTTCTGATGTAATCATCGTAACTACTCTCAATAACGTATTCGCTTTGGATATTCGTAAAAACCAAGTTCAAAATTTCCATCCGATTTATACTGGAGCAGCTCCCGAGGCGGTTCCAGACTCCACTCTCTCAGAAAAGATATTTGTACGCGATGTTCAACAATATTTTTATATAAGTATTTGATAAAATAGAGCTTAAAGTTTGCGCGTTAACCTGCCTGTGCTGAAGCTCTAACAAAACAGGCAACGAAAAACGCTAAGTATGTGGTTTCTCACTAAAACTTTGTGACTTAGATGCTTTTCTAGGCGTTAGCGGAAAGTAGAGCGAGCCATATAGCAATATGGAGAGTGATATTTTCCGTGCAACAACAACGAAAAACGCTAAGTATGAAAGTTTTATAGATCACTGACTATTTCAATATGAGCACCCACCTCAGAGAGTCTCTCTGCTATGCGCTCGTACCCACGCTCAATCGAATACACGTTCCGCAATACTGAGGTCCCTTTTGCAGCTAACATAGCAATGAGTACGATAACGGCAGGACGCAGCGCAGGTGGACATACTACTTGTGCCGCTTTCAACTCTGTTACACCTGTGACAAATACTCGGTGTGGGTCAGCAAGTTTTACATCAGCTCCCAAACGATTCAGTTCAGTAAAGTAAATAGCTCTCCCTTCCCATGCCCAATCGTGAATAAGGGTAGTTCCCTTAGCTTGAGTTGCGATAGGAACAAAAAATGGCAAGTTATCTATATTGAGTCCTGGGTATGGTAACGGATGGATTTTTAATGGTGACGCCTTTAGTTCTGAAGGGTATACGGTGATATCTACTAATTTTGTTTTTCCATTTTTGGCGAAATATAGTTTACTTTTCTCGTACCTAAGTCCCATATAACTAAGCTTGAGTAATTCAACTTCTAAAAACTCAATAGGGCAGCGAGTAATCTTCAGTTCTGATTTCGTTACTACTGCCGCGCTAATAAACATCATCGATTCTATCGGGTCCTCACTATTATGATGTGTAATTTTCTTATCTATTTCATCTACTCCATATACAGTTAACGTAGTAGTGCCAACACCATCAATGCGTACGCCGTATTGGCGTAACAGAAAGCAAACGTCTTGAACTTGATAATTCGGTGGAGCATACTTTATTACTGTTTTCCCAGGAATAAGAGCAGCTGTCATAAGTGCGTTTATAGTAGCCGTGTCACTCGCTTCATACATAATAATTTCAGCGGGCTTTAGAGTCTTTTTTGCAAATAAATACTGATTTTCATGTGTCTTAATTCGCACACCAAGAGCTTCCAGGGCGTGCTTATGGGCGGCTATCGTTCTATCTCCCATATTGCAACCTCCTGCATGAGGGAGATTAAAATCTCCTTTATGGTGCACTAGCGGAGCAATCAGCATTAGGACTGAACGCATACTCCTTGCTGATTTCTTATCAATACTAGAAAGACGAAAAATTTTTGGTGGTGTAATTCTCAACGCATTCTCTTCAAGCGAATCAATCTGTACTCCAATACTCTTAAACACTTCAATCATCCTATAAATTTCTTCAATACGAGGAATGCCATGGAGTATTGTCGGAGCTTTGTTCAATAATGATGCGCACATAAGTGCCAACGCACCATTTTTCGATGTATTAGTAACGGCGGTGCCATGCAACTTGTGATCTCCTTCAATCTCAAAATCAACACTTCTCTTAAGACCCACTACCTGATGATGGAGCACATCACTTATCTTTAAAAGTTGTGAGGTAGAGAGATTTTGATCTCCCTTTTCCATGCGTGCAACTGCAGACTGAGAAGTTTTTAGTGCGTTTGCAAATGCTTTTTGTGTTAAACCTCGCTTACGACGAAGCTCCCTAATAAAAAGTCCTATTTTTTGATGAGAGTCAGCTGACATGAAAATTATGTAAATTTTAAAGCGAGTATGTTATATCATATATGATATAACATAGACTCGTAATCACCTATGGTATGCTGTGCAAACTGGAATTCGAAATGAATTTCTAAACTTTTATATGTTCATTATTCACGTCACACCTATAGCAAAAGGAGGGCTCCGCGAACTTTCTTATTTTTCATCACAGGAGTTTCCTGTCGGTACTATAGTATACGTACCGCTACGAAATAAAGAGATTCCAGCACTCGTATTGGAGCGAGAAGATGCACGTGCAATTAAATCCATTCTCAGGACTAACGTGTACGAGACCCGTAAAGTACGGAAGCAAGTAGCGTCTCACGTCTTTTCTCCAGAGTTTGTACGTGCTGCTCGCACCAGTGCAACCTATTTTGCCACATCGCCAGGAAGCGTAATACACAGCTACGTTCCAGCGGCAATCTTGAGCGCTGCTGAAGCTACTAAATTAGAAAAACCCAGTTCATATAAAAAATCTTCTAAAAAGTTTGAAAGACTTGTGTTGCAGATTCCCCGTCATGCTCGTTTTGAGAAATACAAAACAATAATTCGTGGAAACTTTGCCAAGGGAAAATCTATATTTCTTTGTGTTCCCACTTTAAGAGAGGCTCGATTCTTTGAGAAAAAATATAGTCGAGGAATAGAAAAATATACCTTTCTATTAGAAAGTTCACAAACAAAGAAGAAGCAACAAGAAATATGGAATGCAATCCTTAGCGAAAAACATCCAGTACTTATAATAGCGACTCCAACCTTTGTGAGTATTCCTCGTGGAGATATTTCAATGTTCATTATAGAAAATGAAATGTCTTCTTCGTATAAACAGCAGGTACGACCTCATATTGATGCTCGAATACTAATTGAAAATTTGGCACGAGAAACAAATAGCTCACTTATTTATGCAGGTACCACAGTAAGTGTAAAAATTCACAAGTTCCTGCGTGATGGACTTGCAACAGAAATAGAAGAACAAACTCGCAAATTACGCACAGATAGTTCAGTTACTATTATCGACAGCAAGGCGGTACGACGAAGCGCCAAGGAAGAAAAAGCCAACTTCCCCGTACTTTCACCTCAATCTATTTCTGAGTTACAGGAATGTCAGACAGCTGGTAAACTCTCTTTTGTGTTTGCTGCAAGGCGTGGAATCGCTTCTCAAACAATATGTAATGACTGTAGCAATACGATAAAATGTACTCACTGCAAATCCCCCATGATTCTTCATGGTCGCCATGGTCCCAGAAAATTGATGTGTCATCGTTGTGGAAGTGTCCGAGATGCACACGAAACATGTGTCATGTGCGGAAGTTGGGATCTTGTGCCCCTAGGTGTTGGAGCGGAACGTATAGAGGAATTTCTTACAAAGAATCTTACTGAGGCGAAAGTGTTTGTCATCACCAGCGACACCACAAAAACTCCGGTTCAAGCAAGGAAGATAGTCGAGGAGTTTTACACTACTCCAGGAGCAATTCTAGTTGGAACAGAGATGGCCCTCTCGTATCTCACCAGTGAAGTCTCCTGTTCTGTTATGAGCTCTATTGATTCTCTTTTGTGTATTCCCGATTTTCATATTGAAGAAAGAGTTTTGGGAATTATTACAATATTGCGTGAACAAACAAAAAAAGTACTCCTTATTGAAACAACCTCCCCTGAGAACTCTATGCTCAAGCATGCCAAGAATGGTTCTTTGGCTGAGTACGCTGAAGAAGAGCTCGCGTTGCGGAAAAAATTAAAGTATCCACCGTACGCTCATATTATTAAAGTCACTTCTAAAGGGACACGTGAAGCTGCGATTCAAAATATGCAAAAGTTTGTTGCGCTCACTCAAGAAAAATACAAACCTCGAGTCTTTGCCGGATTCATAGAGCGCGGTCGTGATGTAGAGTTGCACGCCCTCATTAGAATAACCGCTGGACAATGGCCAGATTCTGAACTTGCTACGATACTAGAGAATCTTCCCATGTCATTCTCCGTAGATGTTGACCCAGAAAGAACCCTTTAGAGATAGAGTTTTTCGGGTTATAGTCCCAGTATGCGAGATATCGTACACATTGGAGATCCTGTATTACGTGAAAATTCAAAAGCAGTTCCCACAGAAGAAATACGAAGTGCTCATGTGCAGGGAATAATACAAGATATGAAAAACGCCCTCAAGCGAGAAAAATTTGGTGTGGCTATTGCGGCACCACAAGTGGGAGTTGCTCTGAGGATTTTCATTGTCGGTGGTCCTGTTTTTGCATCTCGAGAACATAACGACTACACTGCAGAAACGTATCCCGACCAAATATTTATAAACCCTGAGATTCTTAAGGTTTCTAGAAAAACAAAGATTGGAGATGAGGGGTGCCTTTCTGTACCGGGTAAATATGGTTCTAAAGTACTACGAAATGAAAAAGTTTCCGTTAGCTACTACGATGAACTCGGAATAAAAACTGAGCGTGGAGCTTCAAGTTTTCTTGCACGAGTTTTCCAACATGAAATCGATCATTTGAATGGCGTGCTTTATGTTGATGAAGCGATTGAAGTTATTGATGTTGACGAAGAACTCAAACCAATTAACACATAGAAAAACACCATGAACAAATCATGCCGACTGTGCCAAAAATCTGACATTATCTCTGGTAAAGATTCATTGCTTTTTGAAGATGCTTTTTGCTATATCGTCGACAATGGAAACACACACCTGAAGAAAGAAAGTATACTTATGTTTGCAGAGAAGCGTCTATCGTTGATTGTAAAAAAGCATGTTACTTCACTTACGGAACAAGAAACTAGACAGGCGCACAATACCCTTGAACAGCTAATACGTAATCTTTACGGAGAAGAGAAGTTAGAGCAATCTGTATTCAAATGTACCATGGGAACTTATAGCGATCATTTTCATACTCACGCATACTTTCCACCATTTTCTAAAAAGGGCGAAATTATTAATCCCACCACCAATACTACTTTATGAAAAACCCTAAAATTAAATTTGTCTTTTTTGGTACACCAAAACTTTCAGTAATTGTTTTAGACGAACTTAAAATGAAGGAGTTAACTCCTTCATTAATTGTTACCGCGCCAGACAAACCTTCTGGTCGTGGAATGAAGATGCATGAGAGTCCAGTAGCTGGATACAACGTTGATATAGTGATTCATTTTAATAAATCAAAAAAATTAGCCCAAAAATTAAAGACGGAACTAGAGGAAAT
>JAESTJ010000044.1 GCA_016763615.1 Minisyncoccota bacterium
CGATTTAGCCAATTAGTAGCCAGCTATATAAGTGCCTTTCTACGCTTTTGTCTATGGAAATTAATGGCATATCTATGGGCTTCGCTATTTGCTAAAAGTATTTGTTTTTCCCATCTCTCGACAAGAGCACTATTACCGACTATTTTACCTGCTTTGTGCTTTGCATTTTTGACGACGTTTACAATTGGAATTTGATATCCAAATTCACTAAGTATTCTGGTAGCCGCATTTTTCTGTGCAACACCACCGTCAATTACCAAAAGACTCGGTGGTGCCCATTCATTATGTTCAAATCTACGACGTAATATTTCTTCAAGGGCTGCTATGTCACCCATTTTTTCAGTTCGTATATTAAACTTACGGTAGTCTGTTTTCTTCGCCTCCCCATCCTCGACCACAGTCATAACACCTACTCGTGATGTTTCGCTAATATGTGCTACATCATATGCTTCGAGACGTCCCGAGCCACCGCCAGCAGATACCTTATACTCGCTACCCAGTAGTGAAGTCTCTCGAATGTGCATAAGTGCAAATATTTTCCGTTTTACTTCTCCCGCCCTCTCAAACGATTGTTTTTTTGCTAGAGTCTTCATTTCCCTTTCGAGTTTTTGAATAAGTACCTTCTTCTTACCCTCAAACAATAAGCGTATATGTGTAATATTTTTTGAATACTCCGCTTTTGACATTTCCCCAGAACATACTCCTGGGCAAAGTCCTATTTGTTTGTTAAAGCAAGGTTTTCCAACTTCAGGTTCGCATCTATCGCGAAAAGGAAATATTTTTCGCACTACTGTAAGTCCTTCTTTTAGGGCTCCACCATATGGGAAAGGTCCAAATACTTGCGCGATATCACTTTCTTTCCATGAACCAAAAAGCTCACGTCCACGCACTACCAATATCCGAGGAAATTTCTCTTTAGTTATAACAAGATAGTTAAAGCTTTTATTATCTTTCTCCCGTGAATTATAAAGTGGCTGGTGCTTTTTAATTAAATTAGCTTCTAGAATAAGAGCTTCTAGAACAGAATCGGTAAGCTCCCAGTCAATCGAGGTCGATTCCTCCAGCATCTTCACTATTAACGCCCCTCGGCTTTTTCCTATATCCGCATTGAAATAACTTCGCACTCGAGAACGGAGAGATGTAGCCTTCCCTATATACAATATTTTTCGCCTTGAGTTGCGGAAAATATATACTCCAGGGGAATCCGGAAGTTTTAACTTTTTTACATCTGTCTTTTTCATACAGCTACTTCTTAGGTGCTCTTTTTCTAAGTACCTTATCGAGATACTTAGCTGTGTGTGATCCCTTTACCTTTGCGACCTCTTCAGGAGTTCCTTTGGCAACCAATGTACCCCCTTCATCCCCTCCCTCTGGACCGAAATCAAGGACATAGTCAGATGATTTTATAATATCCATGTTGTGCTCAATTAGAACAACACTGTTTCCACGACGCACAAGCTCTTGTAATATTTCAATCAGTTTCTCTACGTCATCATAGTGAAGTCCTACCGTTGGTTCATCAAGCAAGTACATGGTTTTAGTCATCCCAGGCCTATATAGTTCAGAGGCAATTTTAACTCGCTGGGCTTCACCGCCTGAAAGAGTAGTTGCACTTTGTCCAAGTTTCAAGTAACCAAGCCCAACGTCACTGAGAGCTTTAAATCTATCGTAAACTCCTGGTATATCCTCGAAGAATGCTAGGGCCTCCTCTATAGTCATTTGTAATACTTGATGAATGGTTTTCCCCTTGTATTCTATTTCCAGCGTTTCTTTCATAAAACGGTTTCCACGACATACGTCACACAAGACGTGCACCGTTGGTAAAAAATGCATTTCTACAGCAACCATGCCATTTCCTTGACATGCTTCACAGCGACCTCCTTTTACGTTGAAACTAAATCGCCCTGGTTTCCAACCACGAGAACGTGCCTCAATGGTTTCAGAAAACAGGTCACGGATATGAGTGAATGCTCCAGTGTATGTAGCCGGATTTGAGCGTGGCGTGCGTCCAATGGGCGATTGGTCAATAAGAATTGAACGAGAAATATATTCCGTTCCACTAAAACGAGCACAATTGTAAACTTTGTTCGTACGGTATTTTCTATCGAGTCGAGCTCGTAAATTCTCGTGCAGAATTTCATACATGAAAGTTGATTTTCCTGAACCTGAAACTCCAGTAATGGTTACTAGTCGCCCAAGAGGAACGTCTACACTAAGATTCTTGATACTAAATCGTTTTCCACCACGAATCATAAGAGCTCCTTTATTAGTTTCGCGCCGCTTCTCAGGAACTTTTATCTCTTTCTCTCCTCGCAAATAAGCTAGAGTGGACGATTTTGATTTATTAGTCTTTGCTGCGAGCAAATCTTTTAACCATCCCGCGGCTACTACCTCGCCACCGTGAACTCCAGCACCTGGACCAATATCAATTAAATAGTCAGCTGAAAATATAGTTTCCTCATCGTGCTCTACAACAATAATGGTATTACCTAAATCCCGTAAATTGGTTAATGTTTTTATCAGGCGTGCATTATCTCGTTGATGAAGTCCGATGGTAGGTTCATCGAGTACATACATAGCTCCTACTAATCCGCTGCCAAGCTGGCTCGCAAGGCGTATTCTCTGTGCCTCGCCACCTGAGAGAGTGTTAGCGCGCCTATCTAATGCTAAGTAACTTATCCCAACATTAAGCATAAACTGTAAGCGATCAGTAATTTCCTTTTTTATCACCTTAGCTATTTCTTTTTCAGTATCAGTAAGTTCAAGTTCTATAAAGAAATCCTGAGCCTCTGAAATTGAGAGATTCACAAGCTCAACTATATTACGACGGTTTTTCCCTTCACCCAAAAACACTCGTAGAGCTTCAGGACGTAATCGAGCTCCATTACAAACTTCACAAGGATCATCTGCAAAAAAATGTTTAGTACCGAGTCCTTTACATTCCTCACATGCACCATACGGTGAGTTAAAACTAAAAAGACGTGGTTCTACTTCGGGAAACGAAAATCCATCATACGGACACATGAACTTCGATGAAATAACATGCTCTTCTCCAGCGGGGTCAACTACGCGCATTAAACCGTCGGTTTCACTCAAGGCTCTTTCTATTGCCTCAGAAATGCGTTCTTCAGAACCTTTTTTATCTTCTTTAAATTCACTTATGTATATTTCGTCAACGAGTATATCGATGTCATGTTTTTTAGTTTTTGTGAGGGTAACTTTCTCGCGCAAACTTATCTCCTTTCCATCAATACGAGCCTTTTCGTATCCTTTCCCGAGCATATCGTAAAGAAGTTGATAGTATTCCCCCTTACGTCCGACAACCACTGGAGCGTATAGCTGAATTTTTGCAGTACCTACATCCACTCCCATTATTTTTGAATCTTTCTTACTTTTTTTTGTGGATGCAGCAATGAGCTTTTTTATCGTGTCTAAAATCTGCTCATTTGATAGTTTGTGTATTGGTCTGTCACATTTGAGACAATGAGGTCGCCCGACACGTGCATAGAGCACTCGCAAGTAGTCATAAATCTCTGTGATAGTAGCTACAGTCGAACGTGGATTGTTTGAGCGAGATTTTTGATCAATGGAAATTGCCGGGGAAAGTCCACTAATTTCATCCACATCTGGTTTTTGCATTTGTCTTAAAAATTGCCGAGCGTACGCCGAAAGCGACTCAACATAGCGTCTTTGTCCTTCAGCAAAAATTGTATCAAACGCAAGAGAAGACTTCCCTGAACCCGAGAGTCCAGAAATAACTACCATTTTATTTCGCGGCATCTCTACATTGATGTTTTTAAGATTATGAGTCCTTGCTCCCTTGATTGTTATCTTATCTTCCATGGTTATTACTGTGCGCCTGCCCAGTACCACATGCTATGCATGGCTACGGGGCGGGCGCACTTTTTATTGTGAGTTTCGTCTTCCATACAAATGCGTCCCAGCATGGGGGCTGGGTACGGGTCACTATACCACGATTAGAATAAAGCGCTGTGAAAATCTACCACCTCGATTACGCTCTATCTAGTTTCGACAACTTAAACGTCTATTTTTATTGTCCCACCGGCACTTCTCTTTTAGAGCCGCGACAAATCTTGTGTTCTCCTCCAATTCTCCCGTATAACCACTCCCAAGCCCTAAGCGCTCGTACGCCTTGGCACGGGAAGCAACTGATGGAACATTTCGACCAGTATCAAGAGAGGCAAAGAACCTACCAAGTGTCTGAGTACGCATCGTTTTAGCGGAAAGCGAAGGATATTTAATTTTGAAGGTAGAAATTCCTTCTGCTGTTGAAGGTCCACCACTAGTCGCGTCGGCTAAAGCTGTGGAAATACCCTCGCTACGTCCCTGCAATTTTTCTAGTAAAAGTCGATTCTGAGAACCGCTGCGATTGTACGTTGTTCCATCTAGTCCGTAGCTCTTCCAAATTTCTCTCCTCTCTTCCAGCGAAGGAAGTTTCTTTCCAGTAGCTGCATAAAATTGGCTGAGATTTCGTGCCTCGGCTTCCGCTTTACTAGGAGTAGGAGCGCTGACAACGGGGACAACGGGCTGAGCGGCAATCACCACTGGCGTAGCTGGTGTAGTAGGTGCAGATCTTGGCGCTGCAGCTTCAGACGCCGATTCACGATTAGCATTGTTCACTGACCGTCTTTGTGCCTGTTGAGGGCTCTCTGTTGCAGAAAAATCAGTTCCAGGGCTTCGGTCTGATTTTGGAATTCTCACACCTGCTGGGGCTGCTGCTTCAAGAGCCGATTCACGTCGGCCAGCGGCTATTTCTATTGCAGCTTGTTCTTGAGCTCGTATTAAATCAGCTTTAGCGTCCAGTTCCCTTTGATAAGCTCTACCAACTTTACTGTCACCGGTAGGAAATCCAATATTGTACGCTGTACACTTCACAGAATTTATATAACCGGTGCAGGCATCATTTTTACTCAGTTGTGTTTCTCTGTAAGTGTTAGCCGCACTCCCCAAATTATCGATTGTTTTTAAACTTCCATTATTCAATTTTAATTCATCAAACTGACTACTCGCAGTTTCCCCTAGAGTTTTGCGATCTTTTCCTGTTGGCCGAGTTTGAGCTCCACTAACTTCAGTTACGATTCCAGGAGTAAACCCAGCATTCTTACCGGCGTTACTTTCGTCAAAGTCTCGAAAATCTTTTTGTGTAGTAAAACGAGTTTGAGCTCCACTGGACCTTAAGGGATTGCTAGAGTCTTCAGAAATTCTTGGATCCCCAGCTCCTACTCCACGAAAACGTCCAGATCCAGCAGGTGGAACATAATTTTCCTCTCCAAGATCATCGGGATCTCCTATGGCAAATGCCACTCTTTGCTCGGATTCAAGAATTCTTTTTGCAGTAGCAAGTTCCGTATCTACAGCATTCTCTTCTTGTGTAGGTCCAACTAAAAGATTCCTCACGGGACTCCAAAGGTTGCGTTGATTATACACGTCCTCTTTCTCTTCGAGAGCGCGATTATAACGTATTTCTGCGGTTTCAAAAGATGATAGTGAATTAATCCTATCCCTTCCTTCTTCGCGTACGATTTTGTCGTCAATAGTATCTTCGGTGACTCGAGACTCTCTAATACCTACCGCCACTTCGGAAATTCCAGTTGAAAAACCAGGACTTAGTGGCGAAGAAAAATCAAATTCAGGGCTTCGGGGAGTTTGGGGTTTCGCGGATTCTAGAAATCGAGTTGGTGCTTTTTCTGGAATTCTTACGACTGTTGGTGAGCCGCTTAAAGGTACGAAGTCTGTACCGTTACTATTTGAGGTCTGAAAATTAGGTCCTGGTAGGCGATCTCCCTTCAGTATCGTATTTGTTACAACGACGGGTACAGTTACAGAATCCCGTGTTGCAGCAACGACTTTGGTATAGTTTTCACGTGCCGTCGCTAAATCTTTCTCGGTATCTAGAATAATCTGGGGAGTACTTCCTATACCGAATTCAGTTGCAAGACCAGCTCGCACAGCGTTGAAGAAGCCGCTGCGTGCTTCTTTTACTCGTATCTGGGCTGAAGTTACATTACTACGAGCCCTGCTTATAGCTTGTTGCCCTCTTGGTACCGAGCTTACTGGAATATTTTGGTCTTCTAAGTCTCTCCTTACATCAGCCTGTGGCGAAATAGTAAGAGTATCACCTAGAAATTTAGCAACCACGGTCTTTTCTGGCAAAGGTGTTCCATCTGATTGCAACGATGGTTCTAATAGTACATCTCTGTTTGAGTTTGCATTGAGACTGAGGTAGCCGCCAAAATCATTAGTTACCGGATTTTTAGCTACAAAATTTAGGATGTCCTCATTTTTTTCTCTTGTGCTTGCAGGATTCTTGAAAAAATCTCTAATTTTTGAGGAGAATGTCTGGGGTGGTTCAGTAGTAGCGGTTGCACTTGGCGTTTGGTCTTCAAATGCGCCTGTTCGTATTGTTCCAGGCACTGGGGATATTGAAGGTGCTGCATTTCCACTTGCCCGAAGGCGTTTGAGTCGACATGCAAGATCAGTACATGCTTCGATAGCCACTGACCCGCCATTTACAACTGACACCGCTGGGGCCGGAGGTGTAGTAGGACTGCAAAAATTATTAGAGCTATCCTTGTCTTCATTACAACAGACTCCCTGCGAAATCGCACCTATATATGGCTTTAGATACCATTTAGTAACACCGCGGGTACATTGTCTGCCCGGGTTATGTCCGCCCCCATCACTGGGATTCCATTTACTTACATTTGGAACACTTGAAGAGAATTTGGTATTTGTACATTGTAACGAGGCAGTTACTGGTAATTTATTGGAACGTGTTTGGCTTAGTGCAAGCAATACCGATGGATTTCCAAAAATTGTTAAATCACTATCACTACTATTTGTAGCCACCCCCGTTTTAGTTGAGGAGCAAATTCCTTTAAACGCCTCTACTGTGGAAGTTATAGCTTCTACATCACCTGAGTCACTAGAAATATGTATTCTGCCGCTAGAGTCAGTACATTTTCCATCGATACAAATTGTAGCTACACATGCACTATTTTTACATGTATCTGGGAAATCTATCTCATAAAAATAAACGTTACTGTCGTTAGTATCGATGTCAAATTGTACAGCTTTTGCGTTAGTAACTGACGGAAAGGATAAAGAAAAAAACAACAACAACAGAAAGGGAGCTATCCAAGTAGAAACTTTAAAATCCATACGTAGATTCTCGCATTTTACCCAGTTTCAGCAAGTTTTATATCCCCACATAAACCTCAGTGCGGTCACTAATTTTGACGTTCAATAATTTCAATTTCATCTCGCAAAAGCGCTGCTGTCTCAAAATCAAGGTTCTTTGCAGCTTCAATCATTTGCTTTCGCTTTTGAATCAGAAGTTTTTCTTTCCAGCAGCAGTCTTTACTGTTGCCATATCCATTTCTACCATTTTTGCAACTGCCTTGGTATGACTCTTAACAAACTGGTCTGAAATATCTTTGATTTGTTTCTTAATACTTTTAGGAGTAATTCCGTGCTTCTTATTGTGAGCCACTTGGCGCTCCCGTCGGCTGTTTGTTTCATCTAATGCTCGTTGCATTGAACCGGTGACATTGTCAGCGTACAAAATAACTCTACCGCGTACATTTCGTGCCGCGCGCCCGATTGTTTGAATTAACGCTGTATCACTGCGCAAGAATCCTTCTTTGTCGGCGTCCATAATAGCTACGAGTTCTACTTCTGGTAAATCTAACCCTTCTCGCAAAAGGTTCACTCCAACAAGTACATCAAATTCACCACGTCTAAAATCGGTGAGAATCTTAATTCTATCGACTGTTTTTACGTCACTGTGCATGTATTCAGCCTTCATGTTGTTATCTTTCAAAAATTCGGTCAGGTCTTCGGCCATCTTCTTAGTTAAGACAGTCACAAGCGAGCGAGCGTCGCTTTTGGTTACCTTAGTTGCCTCTTTCATAAAATCCTTAACCTGTCCTGCATATTTTCCATTTGAGACGATGGGACGAACATCAACCTGAGGGTCTACAAGACCCGTTGGCCGAATAATTTGCTCCACTACGGAACAACTTTTAGGGTGGATGCGTGAAGCCCTTTTATGAACCTCTGTATGGTCTTTCATTTTATATGAGTTGTGTAATGGACACACCTTATCGCTACTGTGCTCTAGTTCATATTTTCCCGGTGTCGCGCTCACATAAATTGCTTCCCCTATTCGTTCTTCGAATTCCTCAAAATTAAGTGGGCGATTGTCGCGTGCTGAAGGAAGACGGAATCCATGCTCAACAAGAACATCCTTACGCGCCCGGTCCCCTGCTTGCATTCCTGCAATTTGTGGCAATGTAACATGCGACTCATCGATGACAGTGAGAAAGTCAGGCGAGCCATCTTTCTTCTTAGGGAAATATGAAATAAGTGTATATGGAGGCTCACCTGTTTTTCGTCTATCGAAATGAAGTGAATAATTCTCAATACCACTACAATAGCCAATTTCCTTAATTCGTGCCAAATCTTGCCGCGTGCGTCGACTAAGGCGCTCTGCATCAAGCTCATTACCTGAACGTCGTAGATACGCGAGTCTTTCCTTTAATTCTGCCGCGATATCTTTCATGGCTTCTTCCCGTACACCTTCAGGAGTTACGAAGTGACGCGCAGGAAACACGATAACTTCCTCTTTCTCTGCCTGAATCTCTCTCGTTATTGCATCGAGAAGTTCAATCTTTACAATTTTTTCACCAGAAAAATGCAAACGAAAAATTACTTCCTCATTCGAGGGCATAATTTCAATAGTATTACCAAGGGCACGAAAAGAGCCTGGCTTTAGATCTCCAGCTACTCTTTCAAAATGCATTTCTACCAACTCACGGATAAGAACTTTTCTTGTCCGTTCTTGACCTTTTTGCAAGGTAAGAATTGTTTTTGCGTACTCTTCAGGTGAGCCTAAGCCATATATAGCGGAAACTGATGCTACTACTATTACATCTTTTCTGGTAAGAAGAGCCTGAGTTGCAGCGTGGCGGAGTCTCCCGATTTCTTCGTTAATTTGGGCCTCTTTTTCAATAAAGGTATCAGTGATGGCGACATACGCTTCAGGCTGATAGTAATCATAGTAGGAAACAAAATAATGAACTTCGTTGTCTGGAAAAAATTCTCTAAATTCTGCTGTCAACTGGGCTGCGAGAGTTTTGTTGTGTGCTATGACAAGAGTCGCCTTACCTGTATTTTGTATTACGTTCGCAATTGTATATGTTTTCCCCGTTCCTGTGGCACCCAGAAGAGTTTGGTGTCGTTTAGCAGTCTTTACTCCTTTTACCAACTCTAAAATAGCATTAGGTTGGTCGCCCGCGGGTAGATATGGTTTGTGTAATTTGAATTCATTCATATGTCTATATTTGAGGTTGACCTGCCCCGTAGCCAAGCGAACCGCGCGAGCTTGTGGTACTGGGGTCCCCAGCTGGCTCATATGGTCTATGTAGTTTAAATTTTGTTTTGCTCACTTCACTACTTTACGGTACAAAACGAAAGCCGGCAACTTTAGCCGGCTTTCAATAGGGTATTTTAGATAATTTTAACGAACGTCGAGCAAAACAATATCGAAAGTAAGTATCGAATTGGCAGGAATAATTACTCTTCCAGATGTATCTGCAATTTCTTGCTCCCCATATGCCAACTCGGCTGGAATAGTTAGTCGTCGAGTGCCTCCTACGCGCATACCTACGAGTCCCAAGTCCCACCCAGTGATAACTTCACCCGTTCCCAAATTAACAATAAACGGAGTGTCACTGTTTGTTGAGGTATCGAACGTTGTTCCATCTTCCAGTTGTCCAACATAGTGAACGTAAATCGTATCACCAAGATTTGCCTCCTTGCCATCTCCATCTACTAAGTCTTGTATTTCTAGATCTAGAAAGACTCCTTGGTTCTCATATGTTGAGCTATATACCGAAGCTTCATTCGAATTAGATTGGATTCCAAAGCTGTTACCATTAGCTGCCAAAAATACTATAGTTAGAAATACAAAAGCCACTAACACGGCAAGGGTGATTGCTATTTTCTCCTCTCGGGTATGTTTCCTCATATCGTTGTGTTTATAGTACAACACTTCTGTTAAAAAGATTTAGTTATACCCAGCACTAACTTTAGTCTGATGGAAAACATGTTTTCTATTCGTTGAGCTTCGCTCAACAAGACCAAAGTTAGTGCTGGGTATACCCACTTACTTGTATATACTCCGTACTAAATTCCGAAAAAGAATTGCAACAGTTATTGGTCCAACTCCACCGGGAGTTTTGGAAACTAAACTTGCGTTTGGAATGCAGTCAAGGCAAATATCACCAGAGAGTGTTCCTTTGGTGCTTGAAGTTCCCGCATCGATAAGTACTACACCCTTTGAAATCTGATCGTGTGTAACTAAATTTGGTATCCCTACGCCAGAAACTATAATTTTTGCAGCTTGAATTGCCTCTTTGGAAGTTTTTTTCTTTGTGTTTGTATCTATTATAGTTATGTCAGCTCCACCGTGCTCGAATATAGTGCGCACTGGTGCTCCTACGAGCCTCCCTTTTCCT
This sequence comes from Minisyncoccota bacterium, assembly GCA_016763615.1. Lineage (GTDB taxonomy): Bacteria > Patescibacteriota > Minisyncoccia > Phycocordibacterales > UBA2100 > UBA2100. The sequence goes on from JAESTJ010000044.1 coordinate 10,542, forward strand.
ATTATCACTGCCTTTGTTCCTGCAAGGGAAACATGATGTTCCTCTAAAATAGCCTGTATAGCACCAGCAACAGGAGGCACAAAGTCTGTATTTGCTACAACAAA
>JAESTJ010000045.1 GCA_016763615.1 Minisyncoccota bacterium
GTCAGCGAGTTTTAGCTAGATGCACCTAATCATGTACAAAGGACATAACGTCTGCACATCTTCTGCTGTCTACACTGATATCAAAGTGTATGTCGACAACGCCTCCCAGGTCAATACCCATCAGAGTTTCGATGCACCTAACTATGTACCAGATTAATGGGATTTTGGACAATGTCAATGATTAATCGCCATCTTTATCTTTCTGAGACACTTCGGCTAACTCATCGAGAATAGCATCGATACCGCCTCCTAAAATCTTTTCTATTCCTGACCACGATTGTTTTAAACGATGATCAGTAATTCTATCCTGCGGGAAATTGTACGTGCGAATTTTCTCAGACCGATCATTTGTCCCTACCTGTGCAGAACGAGTGTCAGATTGTTTCTTTGCCGCCGCCTCATCTTGCATTTCCTGTAAGCGTGATGCGAGAATTGAATATGCCTTTTCACGATTCTTCTGCTGACTACGCTCAGCAGTACAGCGCACGGTGACCCCAGTCGGAGTATGTGTGAGACGAACAGCAGTTTCTACTTTGTTTACGTTTTGCCCCCCCGCGCCACCAGAACGTGAAAAATCAATTTCCAAGTCTGATGGGTTTATTTCAATAGTTACATGTTTATACACTGGCAACATAGCAACACTTGCAGTAGATGTATGAATACGGCCCTGCTTCTCGGTAGCTGGAATCCTCTGTACACGATGCACTCCTGTTTCGAATCGTAACTTTTTATAACAACCCACTCCTTTAATTTCAATTGACACTTCTTTGTATCCGCCCATAGCAGCACGCGACTCGCTAAGAATTCGTGTCTGCCACCCTTGTATCTCAGCGAACTTTGTATACATAGTTGCGAGTTCCTCAGCAAATAGAGCAGCCTCCTCACCTCCTGCACCACCACGAACTTCTAGTACTGCTTCATTTGGAAATTTCTGCTCTTCTTCATCTACTTTTACTATTTGCTCAATTTGAAGAATGGTTTGCTTTTTTGCCTCTTCAATACGAACCAAATCCTCTCTCGCAAGTTCTTTCATTTCTGGATCCACCGCACCCATTTCCTTCGCATCGTGTTCTTCAGACTCAAGCCGCTCGTACTCCTGTATCAAAAACCCCACCCGATTGTCGGTCGCGTATTTTTCTAGAATTTTGAGTCGTGAATCTGTCTCTGTCATGTTTTAGCATTATACAAGCAAAAAGCTGTTAAAGTCGCCTCAGACACACAGAAGAAAATCCGCACAACTGTGGAAACTACAGTTGTGCGGATTTTCAGAATACACCTAAGTTACACTCCAGTTTTGGCAGCTTTTTGTCGTTGCTTGAATTTTTCAACTCTACCTGCTGTGTCGATAGTAGTTTTCACTCCCGTGTAAAATGGATGTGAGGCACTTGAAATTTCTACTTTATACAAAGGATATTCCTTACCTTGGTACGTTCCAGTCTCATCTGTTTCTACAGTGGAATTTAAAAGAAACTCCTCGCCTGACGTATTGTCGACGAAAATTGCCTCTCTATAATTATCTGGATGAATTTCCTTTTTCATGGTTGCCGATTATACCCGAGGCTACTAAAAAAACAAGACTTAGCGTTCCAAAACAGCGATTAAATCTTCAAAGTCACCAACTAATCTCATAACGCTATTTCCATAAAAAGCGTACACTGGTTTATTTGCGTTTCCCCATCCTGCAAAATAACGTAGTGCTGCAAGACGCTCTGAATCTCTTGTTCCCTTGTCTGCTCCGTTATCAGCCATTAAAAGGGCTGTCCCTGTGATTGCATGTTGCGGATTCCATGGACTTGCAGTACCTACTCCAACAATCGATGCTATCTTTTTTTCGTATGATTGCCATGTACTTGGAATAAATTGAGAAGGGCCCATCGCACCTCCCCACCCTCCTATGTTTCCTCCAATAGGGCATGATAAAGGAGTCACACGATGATCCAGTCCAAGCTTGGCGGTAATTTTCTTAAAGATACTCTGATCATCACGCCAAGAACATGGAGAATTAGCGCCACGACACGAATTTCCGTTAGCAACATAATTCGCATAATGTAATGGTCCTGGCATTATTCGATCCCAAGCTTTTTCGGGAGGATCTCCCGGCCTGTTACATGACCCCACATTTTCTCCTAGCTCAGATCCCTGTTTTAGAATAGCGAGAATGAGTGCGGGACGTACACCAGTGGATACGCTTGCACGTTTTGCAAAATCGTATGCATCGCCAAAAGGTATAGCAGCAGTACCTCGAAGTGCAAAGAGTGTCGAGCGAATTTCAGCTGCACTCTTTTCTTTCTCCTTAATAAGCTTCTGATATATCTTCTCTTGTCCTTTAGTCACTGTTAAAATTCCATCTTTCTCATCTTTGCGACTCTCTACTTGTCGCTTTTCAATAACCTGTAATTGACGAAGCTCCTGTTCTTCTACTTGTTCGTCTTGTAAAGCATATTTCTGAGACTGAATTGCTCCTCGTGTGTCAGCAATCAGCTCAAATGAATTCGAGAGGGAAATCTTCACCACCTCGAATGAGTCAAGGTCTGAAAAAATTGTGGACAAATCATTACTGCCTAAAATCATTTCTGCAAATGAAAGTTCGTCTATTTCATTTGTTTTACGTATAAGCTTTGAAAGGGATGCTTTTTCCCTAAGCATTTTTTCATCCAGAGCTTGCACAGCGAGATTCCGATCTTCTACGTCGCTAGCAATTTGTGCAATGGTTAGGTTTCTCTGGCGAATTCCTAGTTGTGCTTGATTAATCGCTCCATCCAGTAAGGCAACGTCGCGTTCAAGACTTCGGCGCTCTCCGCTCTTGCTATCGAGAAGCACCTGTTGGACTTTTATCTCACCCTCTATTTTACTGAGTTCTGCTTCAAGCCTACTTTTTCGTTCTGCTTCAGTTTCCGCATACGCAACAGAAACTGACACTGTAAACAAAAGTGTTATAGCAAGCCAAAAAACTGTAAGAAAACTGATTTTAGTCATATGTTTATATTCCAACAGTATACCCAGCACTAACTTTGCTGTCGAACGAAGTTCATGTGCACACCGTGCATAACAGCAAAGTTAGTGCTGGGTATAACGTAAAAGACGCCTCAATGGGCGTCTTCTTACCTATTATAAAGATGTATTTACTCTTCAGTGGACTCAGTTTTTTCACCTTCTTCGCTTTCTTTATTTTCTTCTCCTTCAATTTCTATGTCAGTGATTTCACGCTCCTCTTCTGGCTCTGGTTCTTCTTGAGCCTGCGTTACTGACACAACATTCTCTGTAACTTCACTTGTGGGTTTTATAGTCTCTGGGAGATTCAAATCTGAAATAGTTATATTACTATCAAGAGCTGTAAGAAGAGTAACGTCCACGTCGATTGACTGTGGAATATCTCGTGGTTTTACCTCGACTTCAATTTCATGCATTACCTTAACTACAATTCCACCCTCTTTCTCAACTGGAGCAACGCCCACAAAGTTAAGAGGAACCGTAACCGTAAGAAGTTTCCCGCGTTCAATACAGTAGAAATCCACATGAATAGGAGTTCCTTTTACTGGATGCCACGCTACGTCATGAACAAGTACTTCTTTATCATCACCAATACCTTTCAAATCAACAATGGCTGAACCTCCGGCTTCTTCCCATACACGAATGAACTCTCTCTCATTTACTGTGATGAGTGTATTATCTTCCTTGGGTCCATAAAAAACGGCTGGAATTTTTCCCTTTTCACGGATGCCATCCAGTTTTTCTTTTTTATCGCGTGCCTGTACGTTTAGCTCTATCATATATGCGCAGCACTATACCAAACCGCGCTTTAAATGCAACGTTTGTTACTCATCATCGCTGCATCCCGCTAGTGTATTTGCATATGTACGAGTCGCAGCACCCCAGAATCCAGTAGGATTTAGTAGTCCCAATGGTGCAAGTATGACATCAGAATGAAGAGATTGAAAAGCAAAGACCGCAGCAAAAGTACGGGAGCCGAAATAATCTGTTTCTTCTCCAGGTGAACCAGGTCCAGTTTCTGCTACTCGTGTTTCAGGAAATGTATTGAGGAAGCGCTGAATTTCAATTACCTCCTCTCCACGAACTCCAAGATCAAAATTGCCCCCAAAAATGTAACACTTTTGTGACTGTGCAAAGTTAGTAATATTTTTAGATGCATTATTCTCCGCATTCTCCTCAAAAGCAAAGTTCGCTATATCAGAATATACATTTGTCGATGTAGTAGTTGAAACTTCACTGAAAATAGTGTCCGGTATTGCAACTGAATCAAAGGTCCGTAGATAATATAAAATGTCACGTAATCGTGATTGGGCGCTCTGAAGAGTTGCCTTAGGGAAACTCACATCGTACGTTGTTGTACCTACTGTGATTTTGGATGCTGAGGAGTCAGTATCAAACGATAAAAGTTGTGCCGTCGCTTGCCCTCCCGAGAATCCAAACAAAACCAGAAAAAATGTACCAATTAATATTTTGTGAATCATTAGTTAGAATTGTACCGCGAATAAAGCTATTTTACTTTACCTATAAATTCCAACTGAGTATTAATACCGTATTGCGAATTAAGAACTTGCATGTACCATTGTACGATGAACGAAATCTTTTTTGGTACCTTACTGCTATTGGTGATTGGAGTACTTATATACTACTTCACTCGTCGACCAAGTAACAAACGAGACTGGGAAAAAGATGTGGCGATACTCTCCAATGTTACATTCCATAATGATTCCGTAACTCTCACAAGTATCCGCGATATAGCATATAAAACTAGTACCGATTATGAGCTACGGCGAGATACAAAAAAATTTGAAATATCCGATGTGGAATCGGTCTGGTTCAGTATTGCTCAGTTTTGGCCACAACTAGGAGGTATAGGACTGGCACACACTTTTATATCGTTTGGTCTAAAAGATGGTTCGTACATTTCTATCTCACCAGAAATGCGCAGATTAAGAGGAGAGCTTTTTTCTTTTACCACCGCAATTAAAGTTCTTTTACGACAAAGAGAAATGGTGTATGTCGTAGCATACGAGCGCGATGTACTCGCATTGCGCACTCGTCATTGGAAGGATGATGTTTATTTGTACCCCTTGAAACTAGAAAAGTCTCAGAAAGAATCCCTATTAAAAGACATGTTGCTCCGAGTTGGAAAGCTGCATAATAAGCCAGAATTTTTTCACCTTCTATTGCACAATTGTGCGAGCACTACCATGAATCATCTTCGTTCGGTCATACCTGCACTTCCACGAATGCACATAAAATATGCATTCCCAGCTACTATTGATTCAATTTTATTTTCTCTAGGACTTATTGATTCTCCACTATCGTATAATGACGCTCGAAAACATTTTCATGTAACACGTGATGCACAAAAAATTAAGGATATGGAAAAGTTCTCGAAACTTGTGCGAGAGAATTTATCTAGTGATATAAAGTAAGTGCTTACATTCCCATAGGCATACCACCTCCTCCCATAGGCATTTCATCTTTTACTTCTTCATCATTAGCTACGGCCGCTTCAGTCGTGAGCAATACAGCGGCGGCGGAGGCTGCATTTTCTACTCCACTACGTGTCACTTTTACTGGATCAATGATTCCTTCCTCGAACATGTCTACAATACGAGCTTCTTTTTCATCGCTCGATGCATCAAATCCAAAGTTTCCTCCTTTCTTTACTATATCCCGCAAAATGACAGCTGCATCCTCTCTTCCTGCATTCTCAACAATTTGTATAAGCGGAGCTCTGAGTGCTTGAATAAGAATACGATACCCAATTGAAAACTCATCGTTTTCCTGAGCGTGTTTACTCTTTCCAAGTTTCTCAGAAACCTTCAAAAGTGCAGTCCCACCACCTGGTACAATACCTTCTTCAATAGCAGCTTTTGTAGCGTTTACCGCGTCCTCAATTTTATCTTTTAAATACTTCATCTCTGTTTCCGTTGCAGCTCCCACGCGAATAACGGCAACTCCTCCAGTTAATTTAGCAATACGTTCTTCTAACTTTTCAACATCAAATTTAGAATCACTATTTTTCGCTTGAGCCTGTAATTGTTGTATGCGTGCTGCAACATCTTTCTTTTTTCCTTTCCCTCCAACAATCACTGTCGTGTCTTTTGTGGCAACAATCCTATTTGCACGTCCGAGCATAGCTATTTCAGCATCTTCAAGTTTGCGTCCAAGTTCGTCTGAAATCACTTCTGCTCCGAGTACAGTAGCAATATCACCGAGCATGTCTTTCTTCTTGTCACCATACCCGGGAGCTTTAACTGCAAGGACATTAAACGCGCCACGCAATTTATTCACTACGAATGTTCCGAGAGCCTCTCCTTCGACATCATCAGCAATGATTACCAAATCTTTCTTTCCAGCCTGTGCCAATTTCTCAAGTAATGGCAGTATTTCTTGCACACTTGAAATCTTTTTATCAGTTACGAGAACTAGTGCATCTTTCATTTCTCCCTCCATTCGATCTGTATTTGTAACCATATATGGAGAAACATACCCTCGATCAAACTCGAGACCCTCTACCACTTCAGACTCGATACCAAACGATTGTGATTCCTCAACGGTTACTACTCCGTCCTTTCCTACCTTATTAATAGTATCAGCTATTTCTTTACCCAACTCCTCTGATTCGGATGAGATAATGGCAATGTTGCGAACTTCTTCTTTACCTTTAACTTCTTTAGCCATTTTACGTAATTCATCAACTGCATCTTTCGCTGCAGCCTCAATACCTCGTCGCACAACTGTGGCATTTGCTCCCATGGCAGTTCTCTTAAATCCTTCATCAAGAATTGCGCTTGTAAGTACCATCGCTGTTGTAGTACCATCTCCAGCCTTATCATTCGTTTTACTGGCGACCTCTTTTACAATTTCAGCTCCCATGTTTTCGAACGCATTAGCCAGAGAAATTTCTTTAGCTATGGACACTCCATCATTGGTGATAGTCGGACCTCCAAAACTCCTCTCTAATGCTACATTCTTACCGCGCGGACCAAGTGTGATTCGAACGGCGTTAGTTACTGTTGCAGCTCCCTTTTTGAGTGCTGTACGGACATCGTGATTAAATATTACTTTTTTTGCTCCCATATATATTTATATTATTTTAGTACAGCGAATAAATCCTTAGATTGAATGACGTAGTATTCCTTCCCCTCTGATTTGGCTATTTCATATGAATATCCAAATAGAACCGTATCTCCAACTTTTA
>JAESTJ010000046.1 GCA_016763615.1 Minisyncoccota bacterium
ATATTTTGTAAATTTGGATCCTGTGAAGCCATGCGCCCCGTAGTAGTTCCAGCCTGAAGGAATTCTGCGTGTATTCGTCCATCATATCCAACCAGAGTTGGTAGTGAATCTATATAGGTTGAAAGAAGCTTCTGTAATTCACGGTAGCTAAATACATCTTCAATTATAGGATGCTCGTCTCTAAGTTTTTCAAGCTCAGACTCTTTCGTGCTTCGCTGTCCGGTTGAAGTTCTCTTTTGGTTTTTTGGTTTTAGTTCAAGTGTGTCGAAAAGAATTTCGCCAAGTTGTTTTGGTGAGTTTATATTAAAAGTAGTATCGGCATGCTTGTAAATTCGTTTTTCTATTTTGCTAAGCTCTGTGTGATACTCCTTGGAAAGTTTTTTGAGATACGTTGTATTTAGAGCAATACCATTCTTATTCATGTGTGCGATTACATTAATTAGTGGTTCTTCAATATCAGAATACACACTAGTAAGGCCTCGCTCTTCGAGGGTTTCTAATAATGCACTTTGAATATCTTTGAAAGACGCACTCGGTAAAAATTGCATGACATCATCGCGGGTAGGATTAGTTATGTCTGACTTTAACAACCACAGAGCGATAGCGGCGCGGGCAAGTTCATCTTCATCTATTTTTTTCTCTGCAACCTCTTCTTCGTATGTAGCTTCAGCTGCCATTCCAAGAAGTGTTCGTACCCTGTCCCCGAGATTGCGAAATTCTAATTCGGTAAATAATGCAAATACATCATCAGGTGAAATTGTGTCGCGCCACACCCCTTTTGGAATTTCGTATGTAATTGGAGCATCTCGGCGAATAGTAGCGAGCATTTTTGAGAAGAATGCCTCGTCCTTATTATCTTTCAACAACCCCATAAGGCGAGGTGTGAGGCCAGACTTTTCTTTAAATTTCTCTTCTCCTTTCTCGAGTTGCGCGTACATGTCTTCGAGGGTTCCAAATTTGGAAATAAGATTCGTACCAGTTTTTTCACCAATACCACGAATGCCTGGAATATTATCTGATGGGTCACCTCGCAAACCTTTGTAGTCTGGTAGTAAGTCTGAAATGAATCCAAACCGCTCTTGTACCGCAGCTTCATCGTACAAAATAGTGTCTGCAATCCCTTTGCGAAGCGTATACACCGACACACGCCCCTCCTCTACTAACTGTAATGTATCCATATCGCCTGAGGCAATAACAATATCGATAGGTTTCTTTTTAAGTTGTTCTACTATGGTTCCCAGTACATCGTCTGCCTCAAACCCTTCAGCGTCATATATCGGCACTCCAAATGCAGCGAACACGTCACGGCTTCTCTCTAGCTGTATTTTGAGTTCATCGTCAGTTTCCTTTCTTCCTCCTTTATATTCCTCAAAAATCTCGTGGCGAAATGTTGGTTTAGGTAAATCAAAACATGCTGCGATGTAATCTGGCTTAAGTTCTTGGACGATTTTCATGAGCATCGTTGAGAGCCCATACAATGCTCCTGTCGGCTCTCCTTTGCTTGACGAAAAATCTGGAAGCGCATGGTAGGCACGGTGAATAATTGCGTGAGCATCAAGCAATACGAGCTTCTTTCTATTTTTACTATCTTTTTTTGTCATACCCAGTTAGTACAATAACAAATCATTTAAGCAAAAAGGTATTCTTTGAGCCGTTTTGATAAAAACCGTCGACCTCCTGTTGTTTTTAGATATTTTTCTCTTCTCTTGGCATCTGTTTCAGAAAGACAAGCTTCGTAATATATAAGTCTGACGGGAAGTTTAGATTTCGTTGAAAAAACAAATCCTTTTTGATGTTCTTCCAATCTCTTTTTAAGATTGCTTGTGTACCCTGTATATTTTTGAACTCCCCCTTTCGTTTCGAGTACATATATATAAAAGAACATTTTTGTTTTTGTACTACTGGGCATAAGAAATACTTCGAGTAACTTCGTCTATATATTCAAAATAAATGTGCTTCGTCTCAGGTGCAAGTAAATCTGTAATATTTTCTGGCCATTCAATAAGTATTAAATTTGAAGGATCATTGGTTAATTCTTCCCAATCCAACACTTCCAACTGCTCCGCACTCTTAAGGCGATAGGCATCAATGTGTATTACATTAGAAAAAACCTGCCCCTCTAAACTGTAACGTTTCTGTATAAGAAATGTAGGACTCACCACAGATTCAGTAATCCCAAGCGCACGAGCCATAGATTGTGCAAAGGTAGTTTTCCCGGCACCTAAATCGCCATGCAGAGCTACCACAGTGGCCCTTTCTCGAATTGACAATTCGAAAGCAAATGTAGTCGCTTCTTTCTGAAATTCTTCTAATGTGTAGCTTACATCTCTCACTCGATTATTGTACACCAAAGAAAAAACGCAGTCCTCATTTGTAGATGAGTCCTGCGTTTTAGTCATATTCACTTTGCACCATACGACTTTTGCCCAAAGACTTTTCTGTAGAAAGCCTTGAAGGGGTACATCGCCACATAAAGAAGGATATACGCAACCGAAAGGTAAAACATGGAAGCGAACACCTTATCATTGGCGAGAAATTCAACCCAAACAATGTGCTCATCTGGAATTGAAAACTTTTGTACAGTATCAAGCACGGAGCTTGAAGCCTTGCGCGACCCACTGAGGATCACTCGGCCTAGTGACGCAAATGTTACCATCGTCCACACTTGAAGCATGAACGATAACGTGATTGCCGACGAGATTAGGAGGATTCTTCCTCCAACCTTTCCAAGGAATACCATAGTGTTTTTCCCTCTTTGTTTCGTTATTTGACAACCTTAACTATACCACCTTATTTCGTGATTGTCAATATATGGCTTTCCCCCTCTTTTTGCGGTGTATCTAGGTACACGTGGTAAAATTTAAGCAATATATGGTGCAATTTGATGAAAAAGATCAGGACGAAAAAATAGCAGAACTCTATGAACAAGAGGAGGAGGTTCTTGCACGAACACTTTCTGCAAAATACGGCGTTGAATACGTCGATTTAACTCGCATCTCTATTGAAACTGATGCTTTGGGACTTATTAAAGAAGAAGCGGCCAGAAAAGTCGAAATAGCACCGTTTCGAAAAATCGGAAAGAAATTATTTATTGCTATGCGTGCCCCTGGCCGTGCAGACTCTCTTGAGGCAGTACAAACTATTGAGCGCCTTGGGTATCAGGTACGTCTTTTTATGGTTTCTACCGCTTCTCTTATCCACGCATGGGACCACTACAGTGACATCTCTCATGCTACCGCAAGTGACGGTGGGGTTCTTAATATCTCTAGTGAAGAAACTGAACGTATTAGAACCAATCTTAAAAATATTGAGGACGTTCAAAAAAACGTTGACGAAGGTTTGACGAGTAAAAAAACACATCGAGTGTCGCGTATATTTGAAGTTCTTATTGGAGGAGGATTAGCACTCGATGCATCAGATATTCATATTGA
>JAESTJ010000047.1 GCA_016763615.1 Minisyncoccota bacterium
GGATGCTAACAAAAAGAAGGAAGTAGAAAAAACAGAGGTACTCTTGGTTGCAATTCATAATGAAGTCCTTAATAATTTTCAAACAATAACCAAGCAGGCTGGACTTAATGTGGGATTTTATGAGCTTGAGATTTTTGGTTCAGTTCGCTCGTCTTTATCTCACGGTATTGCTCCTGTAATGATGGTAGATATCGGTGCAGCGACTACAAAAGTATACATAGTGGAGCGTGGAATTATTCGATTCTCGCATCTCATTAACATAGGAGCACAAGACCTCACATTAGGTATATCTCGGGCGATGAGTTGGAATTTTGATCGTGCGGAGCGTGTGAAGCGGGAACAGGGTCTACTTGTTCGCTCGGGAACTGATGCGGAACAGGATTCTCAGGTAAAAGAGGCTTTGTTATCAACACTTGGGCGTATTTTTTCAGATGTTAATCGCGTACTATTAAGCTACGAGAAAAAGTATGGTCGCAATGTTAGTCGAGTAGTTTTGTCAGGTGGAGGGTCAGGATTATTAGGAATTTCTGAATATGCAAGCGAGCTCGTGAGCATTGATATTGAGAAAAGTGATCCATTCGACAAAATACAAACACCTGCCTTTCTTGAGGACGTACTTGAGGAAGTTGGACCGGAATTTTCTGTCGCGGTTGGTATGGCATTACGAAAGATGCAGAGTTAACGTGCAACATTTTTAGATTTTTAGTACATTATGGAATCAAACATCAAAGCATCGTTTATACCAGACAAGATGCCTACTGGGCGTCCAAATGGTGGTGCGCGTCCATCGTCAGGAGGTGGTGCGGGAGATATTTTAATACTCATTGCTATTGTTACTCTTGCAGCATCTCTTGCTCTTGCGGCGGGGGTGTTTCTGTACGATAGATTCCTCGATGCTAATGTTCAGAAAAAAGATGGTCAATTAGTACGGGCGCAGCAAGCTTTTGAGCCAGATTTAATTAGAGAACTTGTTCGTTTGGACTTGCGCCTACAAGCAGCAGATAGTGTTCTGGCTCAGCATCTCGCACCGTCAGAATTATTTAATCTCTTGGAAGAACTTACGTTGCAATCAGTAGCATATGATTCACTGGACTATTCAGTGGAGGACGACAACACAATACAAATTAAATTGAAAGGAAAAGCGCGAAGCGTAAACGGCGTAGCTCTTCAAGCAAGTGTCTTTGGGCAGCATAATGCGATTGTCAATCCTATTTTTTCGGATCTTGATTTAGTACATGACGGGGTATCTTTTAAAGTTAGTGCTGCAGTGAATCCATCAGCCCTTCGTTACACTACAGTTTTCACTCAATATTCAGCAGGAATAGAAGACACATCTGCATTCGACAGTTTTGATGACTTCGGAGATACTTTTAATGATAGTAATGTAGATGTCTCAGAAAGTAACTTTGGGGATTTTGGAGGTGGAGAAATAAATCAGTAATATGACAAAATCAATTCTTTCAATTCTTTTTATAGGAGCTGCAATAATGTTATTTGTTCTGTATGTGCGTCCTACATATGATGCAGTGCAACAAAATAGAGCTAAAGTAGCTCGCTTTGATGGAGCTCTTGCTAAGACTCGTGAAATACAAGAGCTAAAAAGCTCTCTCTTGTCTCGATACAACCTTTTTGCAGGAGGAAGTATCGATAGACTGAAAAAAATGCTCCCTGATCATGTCGATAATGTTCGTTTAGTCTTGGACATGGATGGTATTGCTTCGCGATATGGTATTCGCATTCAAAATGTATCCGTACAAGATCCAGGAAAGGGGTGACGTGAAGGTGGTTCGAGCACAGTTCTTAATGGCGGGGCGACACAAAACCAACCGTACCAGTCTCTCACATTGCAGTTTGAAGTCGTTTCGACATATGATGAATTTGTATTACTTGTACGCGACTTAGAGTCAAGCTTGCGCGTTGTTGATTTAGTTACATTAAGCTTGCGTCCTCGTACTAACCAAACTGTGACTGGAGAGGATGGTGATATTAATAAACCGATATACACTTTTGGAGTATCTCTAAGAACCTATTGGCTTCCATAAAATTTATTTATGATAGACATCATTAAACAAAACAAAGTGGTACTCGTTATTGTGATATTAATCATTATTGCATTTGTCTGGTTTGGTTTTTTATCAGAGAGGAAACCAACGACTAGTTTGCTAACTAGTGAAACTCGAAGTGATGATTCAGCAGCCGAGCAAGAAATTTTGCGACTACTTCTTGATATGCGTTCAATTCGGCTTGACGACACTATTTTTAAAAATCCAGCGTTTACGTCCTTAAGAGACTTCGGACGAGACATCATACCTGAGCCTGTTGGGCGCACGAATCCATTTGTGCAAACAGACAACCTATTTGAAGTATCTGAAGAAGATCAAGCTAGTAGTGCTGTCTTTGAACAATAAATACTATGGAGGACACCCTTATAAAAGGACTTGTTGATACAGGGGTCTTATCTAAGGAAGATGCACAGACCGTGCAGGATAATGCCAAAGCAAATAACGTATCCCTAGAAGAGGTATTGCAGGATGTTGGTGTGTCAAAAGAAAGTATTCTTGCAGCACGAGCGGGAGACACTGGAGTGCCGACTCGAGTATTAAAAGATACTCAAGTTCCTTTTAATATTCTTAGTCATATTCCTGAAGAGTCGGCGACCCATTATTCTATGGTTCCGCTTGGAGTTGTAGAAGGGGTGCTTGAAGTAGGGATGACAGACCCAACTAATATCGAAGCTATTGATGCACTAAATTTCTTAACGCGAAAAAAAGGACTGCCATTCAAAGTGTTCCTTATTTCTGATGTTGATTTAAAAGAGATACTAAAAATGTACAACTCTTTAGGTGGAGAGGTTGGACGAGCTCTAAGTGAATTGGAGACGGAACTTACTGTTGACGAAAAGAACATTCAAGCGGCTATTGATGAGCAAGAAACTGATGGAGGAACATACATCAAGGAAGATGCGCCAGTTATTAAAATTGTGGCTACAATTTTGCGCTATGCTGTGGATGGAAGAGCATCTGATGTTCATATAGAGAGAACGGATAAGATGATAAAAGTACGATTTCGAGTTGATGGTGTGTTACATACGTCGCTTACCTTGCCAGGTAATGTGCACCAGGCCATCGTCGCTCGAGTTAAGGTGCTCTCTGCTATGCGCCTTGATGAACGACGCAAACCTCAAGACGGTCGTTTTTCGGCAACAATCGGCGGTCACAAAATAGATTTTCGCGTTTCGACATTTCCTACCTCGAATGGTGAAAAGATTGTGATGCGTATTCTTGATCGAGAGCGTGGATTTATTTCACTCGACAAGATAGGTCTCTCAGAAGGGAATCTAAAAAAAGTACGTAGCGCAATAGCGCGTCCGCATGGTTTGATTCTTGTTTCTGGCCCAACAGGTTCAGGTAAATCTACAACACTGTATTCAATGCTCGCTGAGATTGATAGAGAAACTAAGAACGTCCTTTCTCTAGAAGACCCGGTTGAATACTTTATTGAAGGAGTGAGTCAATCACAAGTACGCCCTGAGATTGGCTATACATTCGCGAATGGTCTTCGAACTACACTGCGTCAAGACCCTGATGTTATTATGGTTGGGGAAATTCGAGATGCGGAAACAGCAAAATTGGCTATCCAAGCCGCCCTTACTGGACACTTGGTTCTATCAACTATTCACACCAACTCAGCTATCGGGGTAATTCCTCGTTTAGTGGATATGGGAGTTGACCCATATTTAATTGCTCCAACCTTGGTGTTAGCAGTGGCTCAGCGCTTAGTTCGTCGTGTATGTCCTGGAGCCGAGGATGGTCATGTAATGGATGCAAGTACACGTGCAATGCTTGAGGATCAGTTCGGAGACTTACCCGAAAAATACAGACCGACAATACCGGAGAAATTATATGAGGCGAAGGCAACTGCGGAATGTCCTAGTGGTTTGCGCGGACGTCTCGCAGTGTTTGAGTTATTACCTATGACAGCCGAGCTTGAACGGCAAGTTCTTGAAGATTCATCGGAAGACAAGGTGCGAGCCATAGCGAGACGAAATGGTATGCTCACAATGAAAGAAGATGCAATTCTAAAATCATTTACGGGGAGTATTCCATTTTCTGAAGCAAACAAACTTAGTGGAGCGTTGCTTGCAGAGAAGATAATAGAAAATCCCTTAGAAGAAACCACCACCTCTGTCGATGAACAGGTATCTTTAGAAGAGGACGGTCAAGTATGATAATCTTGTAGTATGGATGACAAACAGGTTAGTGACAAAAAGAAAGATAAAGAAAAATATGAGATACTGCTCGTAGACGATGATGAATTCTTAGTAGATATGTATTGCTTGAAATTCTCACAAGCAGGTCACAAGATATTTTCAACACAAAGTACTGAGTCTGCAATAGAGAAGCTTCAAGAAGAAGGATATAAACCAGACGCAGTGGTCTTTGATCTAGTTATGCCAAAGATGGACGGTTTCGAGCTTCTAAAACAAATGAAAGAAAAAGGTTTAGCTAAAGACGCTGCGCTTATAGTATTGTCTAACCAAGGAGAAAAAGAAGATTTAAAAAGAGCAAAGGACCTTGGAGCAATCGGACACATAGTGAAAGCCAATGCTATTCCATCGGAAGTTCTAGGAATAGTAGAGGGGATTATCTCGAAAAGAAAATAGGCTCTTTTACACACTCTATAGGTGGTTTGACGCACACTCTGCGGTACAATGATTGTACATTCTGTATATGGAATCTGAACGCTCATTGAAGAAATTTATTAATATCCTTGTGCATGAGGGTGGTTCTGATTTGCACCTTTCTGCTGGGTCGCATCCTACGATTCGTGTAGCGAGTGCATTGGTGTCACTTACTAAAGAGCCAATACTA
>JAESTJ010000048.1 GCA_016763615.1 Minisyncoccota bacterium
CCAAATTTACAAAATATTCCTGTGAAAACAGAATATGGACGGCGTATACGGAACGCGTTTGTAGCGGAGAGAGGGAATGTGCTCGTAGCACTCGATTACTCTCAAATAGAGCTGCGCATTGCGGCGATTCTTTCTCGGGATGAGAAACTTTTGTCTGTATTTCGCGATGGCGGCGACATTCACGCAGCTGTTGCAGCACAGGTTTTTGATGTTGCAGTAGAGAAAGTCGATGCAGAAATGCGTCGCCAGGCTAAAGTAATTAACTTTGGCATCTTATACGGTATGGGCGTTAACGCATTGCGGGCAAACTTGGGAGGTGAGACAACCCAAAAAGAAGCACGGGAATTTTATGATACTTATTTCCAACGGTACGCTGGTTTAGCTAAGTGGATTGATAATACAAAAGCTGACGCGGCTCGCTTAGGGTACACCCAAACAATGTTTGGTCGGCGACGTTATTTTGAAGGAATAAAGTCACACTTGCCGCACATTCGTGCCGCATCAGAGCGCATGGCTATTAATGCTCCAATTCAGGGAACTCAAGCTGACGTTGTGAAAATTGCAATGGTACGTATCCACGAGTATCTCACCAAGGAAAAACTACTCACCTCTGTACGACTCATTTTGCAAGTTCACGACGAACTTGTATTTGAAATTAAAAAAGAAGTGGCTACTGAGGTTACGGGCGAAATAAAGAAAATAATGGAAAGCATTCTAACCAAAGATGAAACACACGGAGTTCCTTTATTGGTTGACGTAAAACAGGGTAAAAATTGGGGCGAGATGAAAAAAGCGATATAGTATAATCAGTAGATTATGGGAATGGAATCAATAAAAAATACTTCTAAAAGCGAAGTACAAGAATCTAATCAAATGATTTCAGACGAGGAGTTTGAGACACAGTTTGTAGAGCAAACAATAGAGGTTGGTGGAAATGAACTACGATATGTTGCAATGGAACCTTTAGAGACTATTTCAGACGAATATGTTGTGTATGTAGGAGGGTTCTCTATGGGTCCAGGAGTATACAAGCAGGAAATAAAAGGATTGGCTCAATCGGGAAGAAAAGTTTTGTTCCTTAATCCTTTAAAGGGAGTTGAAGCGACACAAGCAGATTCAAAAAAGTTCGAGGAGTTTGATTTACCAGGCACGATACAAAATAAAACATCCGAGGCGTTAATGCTATTGGACCGCCTCGCCATCGGTAGAGCTGATTTTGTGGGACATTCACAAGGTGCAATTATTGCAACGACTGTTGCAATAATGCGAGACGGTATCGCAGATAACCTTGTTTTGCTAAATCCAGCTGGTCTGTATGGAGAAGATACTTCACCAGATATGTGGGCGCGCACCGCCAAAGGAACCATAAGAGAACAGGTTAATTTTTGGTCTGGAAAAAATAACAATGGTAAAGCTGGGAAAGCAGAATCGATGTTGGGTCCTGTCACGATGAATACTGAAATAATACAACGAGCGCCGTATTGGCGGGCAACGAAAGAAATTCCCGGGATTCTGGCAACAAATATACTGCCTGTTCTTAAGGAATTACAAAAACGCACTGGGGATGAAAAAACAATAGTTACCCTTGTAACCGCGAATGAAGATCTTACTTTTCCACCGAAAAAAATAGAAGAACACATTGGGTTAAGTGATTTTGAAGATAAAAAAGCAGTCGAGACTGTATTTGCAGACGTGGTTGACTCATATGCTATGTATATAAATAAGGATGCCACGCACAATGCCGTTGCGTATGAAGAGACGGGATTGCTAGAGCAGATTCTTAACGGTAATCTAGAAAAAAAAGTTCAATCTTAGTTATGTTATACGTTTACTATGGGGAAGACATTGATGCGGCGCGAAAAAAAGTGCAAGCAACGGTGGGAAGTTTACTCGCCAAGAACCCCGACGCGCTTTATTTTCGTATAACGAGTGATGTTTTAGCTGAGTATAACTTTGATGAACTCACTGGAAGCCAAGGATTATTCAAGAATGAATATGTTGTGGTACTCGATACATTACTTAGTACAAAAGGTGAGGGCTTACCTGCGCGCGGCGCGCAAGCAGGAGAAGAGGTCCTTATTAATTTGGAGAAAATAGCAGCAGCGCCACATCCTTTTTTCTTGCTCGACGGGAAGCTTTTAGCTCCTGTACGGAAAAAACTAGAGAAACATGCGGAAAAGATTCACGAATTTGAATCAAAAAATGCACCAGCAAAGTTGTCTTTTAACACCTTCTCTCTCACCGACGCTCTTGGGGAAAAAAACGTAAAAAAATTATGGACATTGTTTCGCGAGGCTAAAAGTCATGGAGTGAGTGATGAAGAAATTCACGGAATTCTATTTTGGATGTTTAAAAGTCTCTCATTGGCGGCGCAGTCACAGTCTGCCGAAGATGCGGGTATGAAACCATATCCTTTTAGTAAGGCGAAAGGGTTTTTGAAGAACTTCTCTTCTCGAGAAACACTCGGAAAGTATCTAAGGGAGTTTGCACTTCTTCCTCAGTACGCTCGTAGAAATGGAACGTTGCTCGAAATAGAACTCGAGCGTTTCATTCTCTCGTTGCGATAGCATTTTTACGAGTGTGTACAAATATAATTGCGAGGGTACGGTGAGTCCCGTATTATTGAATACGATACTAATACCAATTTATGCAAGGTACTCACATTCAACTAAAAGCTCTCGTGTTCATGCTCGTCCTAATTTTGGGATTTTCAGTATTTGAACGTGCGGATTCTATTACTGCATATTTGGACAGTGAACGACATACAGCAGGAATTTTTAATCCCGTAGCTGCTTTTTTAGGTATTCAACTTGGCGGAAATAATAGAACAAATTCTTCAAACACAAACAATACTTCTCAACATAATCCAGATGCAGCATTTAATGCCATTCCTGACGATCCCTTCGGTGGTCTAAATTCAAACACCATTATAAATACACCTGCTCCGAATGGTAGGAATAACCAAAATCTTTCTGGGGGATTTGCAAATACACAGTCAGGTTCTGGAACTACAGTGGCACTAAATAGTCGTACTCCAACACTCGTGTGTGTCCCTAATATTGTTGATGAAAATGAGGAGGTGATTATTATGTGGGCATGTCGCGATGGAGCATACAAGACCACGAGCGCAAACATTACAACAAATGATGCAACAATAGGTTCAGTACGAGTGTCTCCATCGTCGGATACAACGTACACACTGGAGTGTGTAAATAATGTGACTGATGTTGATAACACATCAGCAACGTGTGACGTAGAAGTTGCCAACCCAGCTTTGGCTATCATTGCGACACCACGCTCCGTTACAAGTGGAGGCACAGTGTCTATCTCTTGGAAGACAAAAGATACTAATTCATGTGTTATTTCATCAGACCAACACCGTGCTTTTGAGAAGAGAGGAATCGAAGGAGATGCGCTTTCTCCGACTCTCATAGTGAATACAGTATTTACAGTTACGTGCGAAAGCATAACTGGAGTTATAGAAGAGAGGAGTGTAAGTGTTGGAGTAAACTAAACTTTTAATTTTTGAATGGTATGAAGAAAATGTACACTACAAATGTGAAGAGCAGTAAGATTATAATCGCTGTGGTGTCTTTATTTATTCTAGTGGGATTTGCCAATTCTTTATTGCACACATCTCCGCTTTCAAATACAGCTGCTGTACCTCAAGCAGGAGCAAGCTATGGAAATCGGCTTGGTCAAACAGTCCACGATTCTGTTCTTAATATCAGAGCAAATGTATCTAATTCACTAATTACACATGCAGATGTACTAGCAATTATGTGTATAGAATTACCAAGCTTTGATATAGACACATGCTCTTCTGCTCAGGCTTGTGGGTTAACTCAAGTAACGGGGGACACTTTCACAAGTTATGTTAACAATAATGCTGGCGGGTGCGGGTATTTAAGGGGTGCGGGAGCTAGTGATAAAAGTGTGTTGCGTACCAATCCTCGTCTTTCCATCGAGACAGGAGCGTGCATCTATAATGACTTACTCAAGAGATACGGGGGAAATCGCCACGAGGCATATCGCGCATATAATGCTGGACCAGGACGAAGAAACAGTGCTGCTGCAAATCGCAATGCGAATACTTTTGAAACATGCAGAGGTTCAATTCTTCAAGGTAATTTACCAGCGAAGTCATCGCATAATCCATCAGTTTGGAGTGCTTTAATGACGAAGGTGTCACAGTTAACTGGTGGTACTTTTAAAACTGACGACGCGCAACATGTCCCAATTGCTCAATCAGGATGGCCAAATGTAGCAGCAAATCCTCAAGATAGACTTCAACAAATAGCGAGAGGCTGGTTTGCCAACAGTGGAAATGGACAAAACCCGATAGCTTCTTTCCTTGGTATACCGCAACAATCATTGTCTGGAGTTCCTCAAACTCCAAGTGGGTATCTTAACCCTAATAGGAACTCGGCTCTCAACCCAGCAAACGACTCAAGTCAACGCACAACGAACTCTTCAGTAGCACGAAACACCGTCTCTCCTTCAGGTAGTTCACAAACCTTGAGCAATTCTTCATCATTAACCCAAACAA
>JAESTJ010000049.1 GCA_016763615.1 Minisyncoccota bacterium
GCAACTGCATTTGGAATACCACAGGTAACTGCACAGTACACACCACCTACACCAGCGTATGTATCTATTAATCAAGTTCCGTACACGGGAACAGAAGATGTAGCATACGTACTTACCTTGCTCGCTGTAGCTCTTGGAGCATTTACACTCCTTTACACTCGACGCCGAGCGTTTACTTCAGCTTTATCAAGTTTCTCGTCTACAAATGACTTTGATTTTGCACAAGCAGTTGAAGATGCTGTAATCTACGAAAGATAATTTCCTAAGTTTAAAATAGGGAAATATCCAACATACACGAAATATTGTCTGCTCGTCCGGGCAGACAGGCCGCCGCTCATAATCTTCTCAATTAATAAGTAAAGAAGAGCTTCAAAACGATAAACAGAAAACCCGTCACTTTTAAAGTGACGGGTTTTCTGTTGCTTAAAATATAAGGAAGTGGACTTTCTTTACCGTATGAAGCCGTACATGTCCTCGATAGCCTTAACGGCATCACCAGAAGCAATGTTGTTTTGATGATAGCGACCATCTGTTGCATCTCCTGCCGCCCACACGCCTTCAATACTCGTGCGTTGTGTATATGGGTCTACTTTAATCTGGTTACGCTCTGTTAGCTCAACCAAATCTTTTACCATATCTGTATTTGGAATCATTCCTATTTCAACAAATACACCTCCTGTAGGAAGCTTGGTTTCTTCACCGTTCTCTCTACTTTTGTATGTTATTCCACTAACAAAGGCTTCGCCAGTTACTTCGACTATTTCAACATTAGGAATGGCTTTAAAATTTTCATTTTTGGTGAGCTTCTCTACTGTCACTTCGTCAGCTAAGAATTTTTCGTTGAATTCTAAAAGAGTTACTGATCTAGCGTATGCAAGTAATTGTGCAGCAGTCTCAAAACCTGCATTTCCTCCACCAATCACCACGACATCGCGCCCAGAAAATAGGGGACCATCACACGTTGCACAATAGGTAAGTCCTTTGTGTTCAAACGTGTCAGCTCCTTTAGCGGGAAGTTTGCGACGTGCAGAACCCACTCCTAAAAACACTGCTTTAGATTCATACGTTTCTCCTTTTTCTGTAGTTACTTTAAAACTCTGTTGTCCATCTTGGTCAATCCTTTCAACTTTCGTTACTTTTGCTGGAGAAACTATATCCACTACGTCTTCAGAGTATTCTCGTACATGCGCCTCAAATGCTTTGCCTAAGTCAGTTCCAGAAATGTGAGGAATACCAATCCAGTTTTGAACATCTTCAGAAACGTTACTTTGGCCACCCCACTCTTGTGTTATCAATACACTTTTAAGACGCTTGCGAGCGGCATACACAGCAACAGAAGTTCCAGCTGGGCCACCACCAATAATTGTTAGATCATACATATGTAATAGTGATTAGTGAAGAGTGTCTAGTGATTAAGTGCAGTTTATTGTATCAAAAATAACTTCAGATTTAGTATAGAGTTTAGAATGGTAAGTCTTTTCAAATTTAGTACAGTTCGAGGAGTAAAACAAAAAGTGGATTTGCTGTATAGATGATACTGCTGATTCGATTTTTTGTTGCAACGACAAAGAAATGTATAAATTTTAAATTACTTAAGTTTAGAGCGACGGAGAAAAGAGGGTATAGCACCCCAGTCATCATCGTCGTTTGGAGCGTCTTTCTTCTCTTCTTTAATTTCAGATTTAGGAGTCTCCGGTTTGGATTTTCCAGAGAAATGAGGCTTAGCCTCTTCACGACGTAATTTCGTAGGGGCAGTTTTTTCTTCTGGTTCAGCAGCAGGGATGGCTTTTTCTTGAGTTTCGTCTTTCTTCTCCTCTCGAGCTCCACCAAAGAATGATGATTTTCGGGTGTCTTGTGCTGGGGTCGATTTGTTACTCTCAGGGAAACCGGTGGCAATAACGGTAATTTTTACCTGACCTTTTTTCAGGGTGTTATCTGAAATTGCACCGAATATAATACGTGCGTCAGGATCCACAGAATCGGTAATAGTTGCAGCAGCATCTTGAACTTCCATCATGGACAAGTCATCACCTCCTGCTATGGCAAAGAGGACTCCCGTTGCGCCAGTAATCGAAACATCAAGGAGAGGTGAATGAATTGCGTCTTGAGCTGCTTTAATGGCACGCCCTTCTCCTGATGCCATTCCCATTCCCATTAATGCAGAACCAGCTGACTCCATAACGGCGCGAATATCAGCAAAGTCTACGTTAATGATTCCTGGAGTGGTGATGAGGTCTGAAATACCCTCAACGGCCTGCTTAAGAATATCATCACACATCGCAAAGGCTTCTTTGATACCAGTGTCTTTTCCGACTGTGGTAAGTAGTCGATCATTTGGAATGGTGATAAGCGCGTCCACTTCCTTCTTAAGATTGTCTGATCCTTCTCGAGCAATTCGTGATCGTTGCTGCCCCTCGAACGAAAAGGGTTTTGTAACAATTCCAATAGTAAGAGCACCAGATTCTCGAGCGATTTGAGCTACAATCGGCGCCGCGCCAGTTCCGGTGCCTCCTCCCATGCCACCTGTAACAAAGACCATATCCGAACCCTTGATAGCCTCATGAATTTCTTCCTTTGTTTCTTCAGCAGCTCTCCGCCCAAGCTCAGGGTTCATTCCTGTTCCAAGTCCACGTGTTAGATTTTTCCCAATATGAATTTTCTTTTTTGCTTTTGAATGGTGAAGGTCTTGTGCGTCAGTATTGATGGCAATAAAATCAACCCCTTGAACTTTAGAGTTGATCATGTGGTTAATAGCATTTGAACCTGATCCTCCAACTCCTATGACACGAATCCGTGCGAATGCTTCAACGTCTGGCTTTACTTGCTTCATAATATTGAATGATTATTTAATGTGTGACCTATGGATGATGCTTACAAAAATGAACGCGCAATACAGCCACAGGACCGATACGGTCATGTAATACAAGCATGATACCAAGCGAGTGCGGCAAAAGGAAGTATTTATAAATTTATACCACTTCTACTGTAATTCGTCCCTGAGCTTCATCCAAAGCTTGCCCATTTTATTTTTTCCTGAACCATCGTGACCAGTACCCCAATAATAGTCGGTATCATAGATTTTCTGCAACTCCCTTTCACCAGACTCTTTAAGTACAACAACAATATCTGGGTGTTGTTTAATTTTAGTGCGAAACAACTCTTCCATAACTGAATCTTTATCAAAATTTTCAATACGCAGATCGGTTCTCTTGTATTTTACTCCCAGTTGCTACGCTTCGAGGGGACTAGAAGCGTGTACGACCTCTTCTCGTTCAGGTCCATTTTCAAGGCGTGCAGCTTGGTATGCATGCTCAACTGTTGGAAAAGTCTCACCCCATATATTAATGCGGTGAGCAGAGAACGGCGACAGATAGTTAAAACGACTTTCAATTATGTTGATAGGTGCACCCATGGATTTTCTATGGTAAAAACTGCTTAAACCACGAGAGGAATCTAGTTTTTTCTGGCGTGGATTGCAGTGCAAGGTGCGCACATTTGTGCAATAGTGAGTAGGTCTGAATGCCAGAGGCAAACGGACATGTTCTTATAACCACTTCGCCAGTGGCGAAGTAATTAAGGAGTTTGGTAATGTTACTCTTATCACGAGTTCTTTCCAAGACCAATACTGCACTACGAAAAAGGCGTTTCTTTCTTTCTGAGACTGAATTGCACTTCATGAAGTTAAAAATCGAGGCTTTGCAATTGCGGACACAGAGGATTGCAAAGGTCTGTGCGTACAGCAAGAAATGTCTTGATCGTGCCGAAGATCTCCGCAGAGAGGCAAGTAAACTTTTAGCGGTTCGGCACGAAAATGATGCTGAGTATGAGCTGGCGCGACGAGCCGCGAAACTGCGTGTTGATGGTGCGAATAATCTGCGAAAAAAAGGGCTGGAGTTTATGCGACGAGCTTGGTGGTTTAAACTTTACTTCTGGGGATTTCCAGAAAGTATCGGTACGAACTACAATTGGCCTCCATCTGCGTACGAGAGCTGTCGTTCGTGGGCACAGCACAAAGCATCGAGTTTCGAAATAGAGAAGATCACAAATGAAGGAGTGGTGTTGCACACAAAGCTCATGCCTGCGAAAAAGGAAGGGTATCAGAACTACGAGCGTAGGCTCGTAAGACATCGAGAGCGCATCTACCTAGCTATGATGGTCAGGAATGTAAAAGCACAGCCTCATCATCCATGGCACGTTTATTGGGTCACCGATTCTCGTTCGCAAATGACAGAAAAAGAACTTCGGTTCATTGCGAACGAACCCGACACGGCAGTACATGTGTAACAGTCAGTGTACATGTAAATTCTGGAGAGCTGCGGCAAAGCAGCTCTCCTTTTTTTCTACCCAATTTTCGCTACCTCAACAAAAGGAAGTATTTATAAATTACCCAGCAGAAGTAGCAGGAAGTCGAATTAACTCAAAGAGATTATGGCAAAAACTGCTTAAACCACGAGAGGAATCTTACTCCAGCAGCTTGAGCATTTTCTATA
>JAESTJ010000050.1 GCA_016763615.1 Minisyncoccota bacterium
ATTTCCTAATTTTGGCACATTTCTTTGTCGATAGTACCTTCACGGCACTCACCATACCAGAGTGTATGGCTCGCGACCGCAAAGCCACTCTCTCCTCGAACTGCCCTCAAAATAAAGCAAATCGTTAAATTATTGAGTATACAAATATAAAGCGTATACTGGAAAACAATGAAATATCTAACTTTTGAAATAGAAAATTATAAAGGGATTCAAAAGACATCATTAGATTTAGAAGGACGAATGAATCCAGGTATTTACACTCTGGTAGGTTTGAATGAAAGTGGTAAGACTACCCTGCTTGAAGCATTAGATTTTTTAAGAAATGGCATTGATGCCTCGGCAATTAATGCAACTAACTTAATTCCTCGACGTCGTAGAAGTTCGTTCACGGGTGCTGTTCAAGTGACCGCATTACTTTCGTTGACGGATCAAGATAAACACAAGCTCGATGATATCGCTGTATCAGGCGGTTTTAAAAACATTATATTACCAGATACTATAAAATTTATTCGATCTTTTCATTATGAAAAATCTGAATATAAGGGAGAAAATTCTTATACTGAGATTGATATATCTGCATCAAAAAAGGATTCTAAAAAAGAACCCGCAATCTTAGACAGAGACGGAAATCCAGATCTGTTTGAGGTAATAGATGATTTTGTTTTAGAATCCTTACCTGTCGTAGTTTATTACTCTGATTTTTTGTATGATTTCCCCCCAAAGATTTATATAGACGAAGGTGCTTTATCTCCAGTTCAAAAATTTTATAAAAACGTTTTTGAAGATATCCTCACCTCATTAGATGTTGACCTTTCTTTGAAAGAGTTAGCTGACCGCATTCAAAACCCAAAATCAGGACATGCGGATCAGGTCGACGCTTTGATGAATCAATTGACTGACAAGGTTACAAAAGATGTATTTAGGAAATGGAATGAAATATTTGGCAAAAAACATGAAGATAAAAAGATTCGTTTTGAAAGCGGTATAGAAAAAGTGGAAGAAGATAAACCTAGTAGAGTTTTTATAAAGGTCTCTCTCATAGATGGCCCAGATCCATATCAAATACGAGAAAGAAGTCTTGGATTTAAATGGTTTTTTGCTTTTCTTCTTCTAACTATTTTTCGGAAACATCGGAAAAAGGATCAGGATGAGATGCTTTATCTTCTTGATGAGCCAGCTTCAAATCTCCACCCAACGGCCCAAAAGAAAATATTGCAGACTATTAAGGATCTAGGAGAGGGTAATAGCAGACTCGTATATACAACTCATAGCCATTTCCTTATAAACCCTGAATGGCTTGAAGGAGCTTTCATTGTAAAGAACAATGCTCTAGATGAAGAAGAAGATCCTCTCTATAGTGATAGTAAAGCTACTGACATAGTCGCTATTAAGTATAGAACTTTTGCAGCAGAACATCCTAAGCAGGAAGAATATTTTCAGCCTATTCTTGACACTTTGGACTATCAACCAAGTAATTTAGAAATGATTGAGCCACTTGTGATTACGGAGGGCAAGTTTGATTTCTATACGTATACTTATCTTAAAAAACATTATTTCGAAAAATACAAAGGCCTGAATTTTTATCCTGGCGGCGGGGCAGGATCAAATGATAAAGCTATAGCTTTATATCTGGCGTGGGCAAAAAGATTCTGTGTTTTGCATGATTCAGATAAAGGAGGCAAACTTGCCAAGGAACATTATTTTAAAAGATTTGGAGAACACCTTTTGGAAGGGGTGTGTATTACTTATGAAGACATAAATAGTAGTTGGACTAAAAATACAACGGAGTCTCTTTTTAACAGTACTGACTTATTAAAAATTCAACAGACACTCTATCCCGATGAGCTGACCTATAAAAAGGATTATTTTAACGAAGCAGTGCAAAAGTTAATTATTGAAAATAAAAAAGTTGAATTAGGGAAAAGAACGATCCAAAACTTCGAAAGAGTGTTTAAAAGATTTGGTTCTAATTTAATGAACTAAAAGAAGAATGATATTTATTATAGGAGTGGATCATGACTGGTATCAACATCTTTCTGATTGGAACGTAGAGTATGTTAATGATCTTAAGGTTGAAGTTCGCTATTTAATAACAGAAGAAGGCGTTCAGCTTATTGCTGAAGAATCTAGTGTTGCAGGTTTAAAAAAGAGAGGTATTGAGAAGACTGTCGCACAGGAAATTGCTGACGAGTTAGAAATACCTCATAAACATATTGATCCTGATCTGGAAGAAAGAGAAGTCCTAGGCATAAGAACTCGTAAAGATGTAGCAAAATCTCTAGGGATAGGTCCTCCTGATGAAGCAACAGAGGAAGATATAGCTAAGATAAACGAGGACCTCAAGCCTGATTACAGACTCAGGGAAGAGGAGTGGTTGCGTAGAATAGAATCAAACATGACAGCTAATATTGCTGTTGTTTGTGGCTTTCAACACGTGGAGTCATTTCAAGAACTTCTTGAAAGCAGGGGATATGATTCTGTGGTTCACGTGATCCTTGATTAATATGACACATGGGCCTACAAACATAGACTCAAAAGATAAATGTATTTATTGCTACGATTCTAACGTAGAACTTACTGATGAGCATATCGTACCATTTTCGTTAGGTGGAGTGCATATTATACAGAAGGCTAGTTGTCTAAAATGTAACAAAATTACAACAAAATTTGAACGTAAGGTAGCAAGAGATTTGTGGGGTGATGCAAGAATTAGCTATGATGCTCCATCGCGAAGAAAGAAGAATCGTAAGGACTTTATATCTATGGGTAATTCTGAGATACCCGCAAGTGAGTATCCAGCTGGTCTTGTGTTCTATGAGATGAATATTCCTGGAATTTTACAAGGACTAGCAGAAGACGTAGACATCTCTAAGCTCTGGAAGATGGTAGTCATTCATGATGATAAGAGAATGGAAACTTTTTTGAAGGAGAATGCCAATAAGCCGACTTTAAGCTTTCGCAACGTTCCACAAGAGTTTGGGCAGCTACTTGCCAAAATAGGATACGGTCAGGTGCTTACTAGACTTGATTTGGATGACTTTAACCCTATTTGCCTACCTTATATCACTGGAGAAAAATCTAATGTGTCTTATGTCGTAGGTGGTGTTTTAACAGATGCTCAACCTATTAAGGAAACGGGTTATATATTAAATACAAAAGGTATTATTATTTCTGACAATAGACTCTTATTAATAGCTGAAGTTCGACTGTACTCAAATACTCACGCACCTGGATACCAAATAATTGTCGGCGAAATACTTGGATCTGAGAACATCACTCGAGTCATTAAAAAGATGAACTCTACTGAAAAGGTGATAAATTAGGTCAACCACCATTTTAAATTCCCAATCAACTTGGAAACGGACAAGGGTGCACTTCTGCATTACTTCACACGCATAAACGGAGAAATTATTATTTTCCCGAAAGTTTCCATAATTGGCATTACTTTTAGTAGAAATACAACAAGCATAAGTGCTAGTGCGTATGGCCAGTTTAAAAAGAATATTACGATTATTGTTAGCCATCCAGATATTCCGAAAAAGGCAGTCCACGGAGGAGGTGTAGGTGTATCTTTGGGGATGTCACCAAGCTTTTTCCACTGAATTAACCTAGTGTCATAAATAGATATTGCTTCAGAAATGATATAAAAAACAGATAGCCATAAAATTAAGGGTTGCCCAAATCCAGTTACTAATGTTTCAATCATGATGTGAGATAATTTGTTTTACAAAATATTTTATCTCTTTGAAGAATAGGGTGGCCTATTCTCGTTTATAAAAGCGTTTAAACCATCCCCAGCATCAGCTAGAGCTTTCATTTGATTTAGTACATAAAAGCTCACGCTGTCACCAATGTACTCGTATTCTGAATTGTCCTTAAACCGTATCGTTATTGAATTTTCGTCGTATTCATAAGCTTCAATATTTGAATCGTTGTCTGTATCTTTATATGATTGCATATAGCTATTGTACATCTATTTAAGATAATAGGGTCAGCCGCCACCCTTCTTAAAATTTATTGTGTAATTCTGGGAAAAGGCGCGTTTTTTGCTTTACAAATTTATGGATTGCGATAGTGTGAGATTATGAATTTGTTTGAATATCAGCTCTGGCAAAAAACTAAGACATGGCTTTGGATTATAATTCCGTTGATTCTTGTTTTTCTGTTCATCCAGCCTTACATTTCCTTATTTTTACTTTTTGTAGTCTTTGGAAGATTTCTATATGTAAAATGGTTACAATCAGCTCTTGATAAATCAGCCGAAGCAAGCGAAGAAGCGTTCCATAAGAATTTGGATGGACTTGTTGAAGATATGAAAAGCAAGATGGCAATCGCAAAAACAGAAGAAGAATTAAAAATTATAGAAGATTTTCCAGACGTCCATCTTGATTTCGTGGAGGAAAAAAACGAGTATCTTGTTACTTACAGAAATGAGATTGCCCACCTTAAGTCTTTTCAAGAGATTCGACAGTGGCTAGGAACAAAGTCTAATTAGTCTCGTTTTAAAAGAAGTGCCACCACCATTTTTAAACCTACAAACAACTTAAAAATTACCGAAGGGGGTATTTTGGTCGTGGGGTGGGTTTTTAATTTTTGGTATACTGGGAGCAATGAAAGAAGATCTTTCACAAAATAATATTGAAGATAAAAAAAGTACCGACGAGCAAGGAAAAACTGCTCTTGCTCTGGAGTTATTCGAAAGCGGGGAGGTTTTTGCGTTCCCGGGAATAAAACCCGAGTCTTACACCAAGATAAAGGCGGAGCAAGAGGAGATTCCTGGGTACTCTACTCCGATAGATGAATTATTAAAGAGATTTCAAAACGAGGGTCTTAAGGTAGTACTTGGAAAAAATCCTGGAACAGGAAATATATACGTATTACCACAGGGGAGTGATGACATAGAGAATGATAGTTTTTTCCCAAGGCACTTATCTACCGAAGGAGATATTGATGAGCGATTGCTAAAGTTAATCGGCATGAATAAATAACGTCGCCCATCACTATTTTTAAACCTTGTGCATATTCCAAACAGTTTTGTCGCTTTATGTTATTTATTATTTTCGCACGCTATACCGTCATTATCTCTGTCTAAGTCATGTGGGTCTTCGGTTGGCCCACCTTGTGATATATAAAATAACTGCGCAGCTTTTTGCGTGGCGAAATCCCCACAGTTTTTGTCGTCTCTCAATAAGCGAGCCTGTGTTTTTGCTGCGGTCCGTGCGGTTTTAGGGGCAGCCTTCTTGGCTGCTTTTTTAGTGTGACATTGATATTCACCGGTTTTCCGGTTGTTGTGGCACCCCTCTGCGTTTGTGCGTCCGCCGTGGGCAAGTAGCGTACTTGGTACCAAGAAAGCAAGCGCCAACATGACAACAAAAGTTCTCATGGTCTATCCGTTAATAGTAAACATCACAACCAGTGCCATACCAAGAATTACAGAAGCAATAATAATAGCCATACCCATGTTTCCATTTTTAACTTCTTGCCACTCATCAAGCGGTGCAATCCATGTGAATATTTTAAGACCGATACTTATAGCTACTGCCATAGAGATAGCTGCGGTAAGTGCCCATCCAAATGTGATTAGATATTGTGTAAATATTTCCATATATGGACTATATCACCATTTTTAAACTCCCAAACAACTTGAAAACAACGTAAAAACGACGAAGGGCTCGCCTTGGTCGTCTTAAAACTTCAAATTTCAAATTTTTAAACCCAGCACTTAATGTCCTAGGGGACCCCTAAGACATTTAATTTAACGAACGTTGACAATAACGTTCTACAAAAGTACTATAATATCATACTAAATTATAGTACCATCCAATATGACCACAATATCAGTACCATTAACTAAAGAACGTGAAGCGCAGCTCGACAATCTCGTCAGTAGCGGTGTAGCGCCAAACCGTGCTGCAGTCATGCGCAAAGCACTCGACAAACTCGCCGAAGACGAAGCAATACAAGCTGTCTTACGCGCAGAGCGAGAACCAATAATACGAGGAGATATACGAAAGATTCTTATGGGTTTGGATTAATCAGCACTTTTTATGCGGGTACAATACAAACCATCTTTCTTGCGAGCTCTTAAAAAACTCCATCCAGAATTCCAAGAAGAAATAATAGAAAAGATAGAACTGTTTAAAGACCCAAAAAACCACGAACAACTCAAGGTCCATCAGCTAAAAGGAATGTTCAAAAAACACTATGGCTTTTCAGTAGACTATCGGTACCGCATTATTTTCCAATATCTCGACAAAACCAAAAAAGAAGCAGTTTTGCTAATCATAGGCGACCATGACGTCTACAAAAATTAAACCCAGATACTTTTGTATCGGTTAACCGATACAAAAGTTCTAAACATCGCCTCCTATACCCTAAAACCTAATACCTATACACTAAGTATATGGTTCCATTCTCAATATTCGCACTTATTGCCGTATTTGTAGCTTTTGCCGCAGGGTTCTTCTTAGGTAAGAAAAAAGGCCTAAACCGCCAAAGTGCCGAGCGTATTAGCGGTTTAAATGCAGCCGAAATGGATGAAATGGGCAAAAAGGGTAGAGAAACAACTCAACGGCACATCGCAAAGCGAAAAGAGCGCATTATGGATAGGGCAATGCGCCAGGGGCGCATCACTAACGACGACGTTGAAGATCTGTTCTGTGTATCCGATGCTACTGCTCGTAACTATTTAAACGACCTAGAAGAAGACGGCCAGCTCATCCAAAACGGCGAAAGTGGCCGCGGTGTATTTTATACACCAACAACACGGACATAGTTCCAGTTAACCGCAGAAAACAAGCCATTTTACGTTTACACAAGAGCTAATTTTGGTATAGTGTCTCTCAATGCGACTGTATCAGGCAGGTTAGAGACGACTTGCTGGATAGGTTGCTGTAAAAATTGCGACTGTAGCTCAGGTGGTTAGAGCGCGTCACTGATAATGACGAGGTCCCAGGTTCGAGTCCTGGCAGTCGCACACGAAACATCAGAAGGTACCTTTGTTCGGGCACCTTCTGATGTTTTGCATGATAGACAGGACTCGAAAGGCGGAAGCCCGCGTGCCAAAGCACGAGTAAGGGCTGAGCCCAGACCAAAAGCACTTAGTAGAATTGAGCCTGCAAGGCGTAAATTATACTTAGTGACTGGTGGTCGAATGTCCTGGCAGTCGCACCAAAACTTTTTTCTTTCTTTTTATATACAGAACGAGTACACTGCAGCGAGTCAAACCTATGTACCTTAGGGGGGTTACATGAACTACAAAAATGGAACTCAAAAACACGGCCTTCCAGTGTGGAAGGGCACAAACTCACTCAAAAAACTCCTCAATATAACCGACGCCAATGGAGTTTTTCTGTATGACGAGAATGGAAAGCGCTATTTTGATTGGAACTCGGGGGTGCGTTGTGTGTGGCAGCACAAGCATCCAAAGATTGAAAAAGTGCGCAAGGAATATGATGGCGCGCAGTTTGTGCCACTTTCAACGACAACGCCACAGCGCGACAAGCTTTGTGCACAAATTTCGCAACGTACAGGCCTGCCAAGGGTGTTTCTTCCCGAAAGTGGGACAGGAGCAACCGCTGCTGCAATCCAGTTTGCGTGGAGTTTTTTCAAGGGAACAAAACGCAAAAAAATTCTCTCGATTCGACCACGTAGTTATCACGGAGGGGTAGGCTTTGTACTCGAACTCGGCGACGACGCTCGGCGCAATCTTGTGCCACATTGCCACGAAGATCTTTTTCACAAAGTTTCTTCACCACCAATGTTTTGTGGAGAGACTGAGGGAGAGAAAGTTGCACAGGCACTTCATTCTCTTTCGGAAACAATACGAAACCGTGGCTCCGAGACCATAGCCGCAATGATACTTGAGCCGGTGATTGGTACTGGGGGAGTATACCCGCTTCCAAAAGCGTACCTCGTTGGTGTGCAGGAAATTCTTCGTAAGAACGGAATCCTGTTTATCACTGACGAAATCATGAGTGGGTGTGGTCGCACGGGTAAAATGCTCGCAGGAGAACACTCAGGTATCACACCCGACATGGTACTTCTTGGTAAGGGTCTCACCAACGCAGTCTTTCCGCTTGCTGCGGTTGCAGTGAATGAAGAGATTGCAAAGCACTTCGAGAACAACGTCGTTCCAGCTGGTTCGACGTTCAATGCACATCCCTTTGGTTGTGCGATTGCCTCAAGAGTATTAGAGGTTTTCGAAGAAGAGAAAGTGTTCGAACACGTTGCCGCAATGGAAGTTGTGGCATGCAAAGAGATGCAATCGCTCGTCGACGAATTCTCGTGTGTCAAAGAGTTTCGTCTTCTCGGGCTCTTTGGGGCGATTGAACTACAAAGCAAACAAGGGGAGCCATTTCTTCCTAACGATTTGTTTGTTCAAGAACTCCAGTGCGACCTACAGAGCCGTGGTCTTCTGACGCTCTTTCGGGGAGGCACCGTGATGTGCAGCCCGCCATTGACCATCACTGCAAATGAACTCAAGGAGGGTTTTCAGATAATGCGCCACGGACTACGAGCATGTTCTGAGGCTTTTCTATAAAACTCGATGCAAAAAATGTAACTTATACGCCGCCAGTGTTTCAGCTGGCGGCGTTTTTCTTTTACTTTCCTAATAGTTGGGATACTATTACTTGTAAGGGTACACAGAATACAGTACGTGCCACTCTAAATAAAAATGAAAGAATCCATTAAATTACCGACCGAATCAGAATCGATACCTATAACAGATTTCGCCAAAGAGGATGGTAGAGAAGTGCTGCTTGCGCATATAGAGAATGCCTTCGAGCTGTACAAAACAATGGGTCTTAGCCCAGAGAGTTTTCAGTATTTTGAAGAGGAACAGAAACTAGAGATACAATTTACACCCAGTGAAAACCAAGAGGGTAATGCAGGAGTTACGCACGGTGGTGTGTTGGCGTTTATGATTGACGCGAGCGCAGGAGCTTTAGCTATGGCAACTATCGACAAAGAGGATGTGGCGCTTACTGAAAGTACCAATACTATAAATGATAGTTTAGTCCGTACAGGAGTTCCTGTTAGCGTCATCTCAACACGTATTGATGAGGGGGAGACTCCTTTGGAGAAACGACTCATATATATTCGCACCGAGGTACATCAGGATTCTAAGTTGGTAGCGCAAGCCGATACAAAATTGAAGTCAGTAAACCTAAAAACCCTAGAGAGAATACACAACAACGGGAATCATTTGTAAATTCCTTCGGCAGCTAATTAAAAAGAAAAATTGCCCGACTTGTAGTTGCAAGTCGGGCAATTGATTTTGCTAGTCTCAAGAATTCTCGAGTCAGCGATGGTGTACAAGCACCAAATTTCGCTTCTTTTTACGAGGGTCACTGCGAGCACTTGCCCATAGATGACGTCCCGTCCACGTGTCGTGGTAGGTATCAATACCATCAAAATGTATATGCTGAGAAGGAACTCCACACTCAATGGCTTGCCCGCGAACAATTGCGTGCAAGTCAATCTCGTCCGTAATGTTTTCGTTCACCAATGCACCTTCGTAACGCCGGCACCAATTCAGCAGAGACGAATTGTATTCGCCATACATGAAGTGATGTCTCTGGTGTTGAAAACCAGTTCGTATACCACAGAAAAGGTTCATGAAGATGTCTTCCGGAAGAACACCAAGTTCACGGAAAAGCGACAGTGCGTTATGAACCACACTGAAATGTTCACGAGAAGGTGTTCCTGATATTCCCGATAGCAGAACGGATCTGTCAAAAAGACTATCGCGTCCTGCGTGGAAGCAGAGCATGTGTCTCTCTTTGCGGTCGTACATCGCGACCGTTGGGCAATCTGCCGAAGTTATCGCAAAAGCTTCGCCCTTAGGGATAAAAACCCCATCAGCAAAACATTTGCCCATGACAGTTTTTCCATCCTTTTGAACCTCCTTTTTGAATTCAGGAGAGAGGGCGATGGTTGCGTCTGCCTTTGTGGGTACTGGCATCCATAGGCGCTGCACTTCATCAGGCAAGACGTTCAAGATGTGGTCGAAACCATTGGGATTAGTTCGGTCAAGTTTCCAATCTTGACCTCCCAAAATACCAAAACATCCAACCAATGCCGGCCCGCAGACTTTTATGGTTTTTACTACGTGCTCTTTTTGTAAAGGAGCTGATTGTGACATGAGATATCCTCCTGTAGGTAAGTTGTCACTAGGTTGCCTCTAGGAGGCTCTACTCGATATAATGACACATAGAAAATCTGTGTCAAATGTTATGTAAATGTTACGAAAAATTAGTATCGAGCCACTCAGGGAGTGTATCAAGTGCTCCGTCTAAGTTTCCGGATGTTAATACAAGAAGTACTGAGTTCTCATCCAATGCACTCTGTAGGTGCTCATGGATTTCCTCGGCAGTGTTCACTGCTTTAGCAGAAACGTCTGCGGCATTAATTCTTTCCGTAATTTCTTTCTGAGAGAGCTGCTTGTGTGTGTCAGCACCTTGTTCAGCAGGGTGAAATACAAGCACCTCTCGCACCCCTTCAAAAACAGTGTCGTACCAACTTAGAGCATCATGGTTACGCCAACTAAAGGTGTGCGGCTCAAAGAGAACTACCATTTTTTTATCAGGGTAGTGTAGCTGGATTGCTTCTATGGCTGCACGAGCCTTTTCATACGAAGAACCAAACCCTTCATACGCAGGAACAGTTGCAGTAGTAGTAACTTTGTTTAGTCGTCGCTTCACACCAGAGAAGTCTGTTAGAGCACTTTCAAGTTCTTCAGGAGTCACCAGTTCACGGGTAAGAAGAGCTGCGGCAGCACCTACAATGTTTTGGACATTATGAGCGCCAAGGAGTTTTGTAGTGAGTTGAATTATTATCTCGCCGTCATGAGTTAAATCAAACGTAGTGGTTTCTCCGTAGGTAATATTTTCTGCTCGCCAAAGACTACCTTCTTCAAGGCCATACGTTATGTATTGTGGTGCGTATTCGAGAACTTCACTTACTCCTCCATTGTCAGTACATGCAATTAAAAGGCCATGTTCTGGCATTTTTTTAAGTAGTTCGATAAACGGCTGCACATATTTCTTGTATGTTGGAAAAACATTCACATGGTCGTGTCCAACTGAGGTAAGAAGTACGTCATCGGCATTAAAGTGTAGAAATTTTGAAGAGTCGTCCCAGTGTGCGGTGGGGTATTCGTCTCCTTCAATAACTGAAACCTCTCCCGAACCTTTATGAGAGGTAAATTCCATGGCGATGTTCATCGGGTACGCACCTATGAAATACGTGGGATCTTTTCCAGCATGCAGTAAAACCCAACTCAGGATGCTCGTTACAGTAGATTTTCCATAGCTTCCAGCTACTATTATTTTGTGCGTATCAGAAATTATTTCTGCAACAACTTCAGGGAATGATTGTATTTCTACACCCATCTCATGAGCGTGTGCAACTTCAGCGTTTGTTTCAGGATTTAAATTTGCATTGCGACCAATAACAACTAAATCTACATCTTCAGGAATGTTCGAAGCTCGGTAGCCTTCGAAGAACTGAACACCGAGCTTTTCAACATAGGTACTAGCAGGAGGGTAGAAGGCATCGTCTGAACCGCTCACATCCCATCCATCATCGAGTAAGAGTTTTGCAGTTGCGCTCATAGCGACCCCAGCAATACCAATTATGTGAACTTTTTTTGACGTCATATATGAAGAAAATATAGCATTTGTGCCGTCTATGAACAAAGGTGGTTTGTGCCCGACATTTTGACACCCTTGACTAGATACAGTAAGTATGGTATTATAAATATTGGACTGCAATAGTATATTGCAGAGTAAACGTCAAATTAGTATGGAGTATTGACGATGTTATTTGTAAAAAGAGTAAAAGTTTTGTTGGTTATTGCGGTGATTGCTTTAAATATTTTTGGAGCATCTGGCAATGCTCACGCGAGCGAAAAAGTTTCGGCTCAATATTATGAGATTGTACTACTCGCGCAGCTCATTTATTTCGAAGCTCGCGACCAACCTATGAACGGGCAACTCGAAGTTGCTCGCGTGGTTATCGTTCGAGTTAAGGATAAACGCTGGCCGAATACTCTCGAGGGAGTGATTTTGCAAGGCGAAGAAAAACTTAACCGGTGTCAGTTCTCGTATTTGTGTGACGGAAAAGAAAAAATCGTCACCAATGAGGACGCGTGGACGAGAGCGCAGTTCGTCGCTTCGATTGCATATAGCAAATATATGCAAAGTGAAGCAGATGCAGGGTGTGTTCACTCATACCGTGCGACGTATGCGACGAACATCGGGTACTTTAAAGAACTAAAAAGAAAAAGACAAATAGGAGATCATATCTTCTATTGTGATAAGGCTAAGTAGCTTTATCACAAAACTTATAAGACCGAAAGCGACATTGCGTTGCTTCGGTCTTTTACATTGTCTATATAGTAAGCTATGCTCGCTTTATGAAAGTGGAAAAAGCGAAAGATACGGAAGGCGCCGAGAAAGGAATTTTATACATAGTTGCAACCCCAATAGGAAACCTCGAAGATGTAACACTTCGAGCACTTCGTATACTCAAGGAAGTTGATGTAGTGTTTTGCGAAGATACACGAGTCACAAGGCGCTTATTTGAACGTCATGGCATTACCACACATCTCAAAAGCCTTAATGCGCGTACCGAATCACTGAAAACAGGTGAAGTACTAGAACACTTAGAAAAAGGTGACAATGTTGCCTATGTATCAGATGCAGGCACACCGACTGTCTCAGACCCAGGTTCGCAGTTAGTGGGGCGAGTTCGCGAAGCAGGATTTGCTATTGAGGTAATTCCTGGAGCGTCAGCAGTTACAGCCGCACTCTCCATCACCGGAGTACCTGCAAGTGAATTTGTATTCTTAGGATTCTTGCCACACAAAAAAGGGCGCCAGACAAAATTAAAGGAAATTTCAGAAATAAAACGTACTGTAGTACTCTACGAATCTACCCATCGAATATTAAAACTATTGAATGAATTAGAGGAGTATATTGGCGAGCGTCATATATGCATTGCCCGTGAATTAACCAAGATTCATGAAGAAGTTTTGTGTGGAACTGCAGGAGAGTTGCATACAATCCTGACTGAAACTCCAGAAAAGCAAAAAGGTGAATTTGTCGTCGTTATAGAACCTTTATAGAATTTCATTTCTACCAAAAGCTCGAAATTTCGGCTACGACTTTGAGAAAAAAGTTGACCTATGCTCTGCATAAGTAAACTTTTTTATCCTCGTCTCACTCAAAATTTCGAGCTTTTGCTAACGAAAGCAAATTCAACAAAAATTCCTTCTTGTACAAAAATAGAACGTGCTATACTTGGGCACAATGAAGCACACAAAGACTATTATTGGGCTCGGAGTATTGGTGGCACTCGTACCTTTTTTAGGTTTTCCAAGTGCCTGGAAAAACGTTATCTTTGCTTTTTTGGGTCTCAGTATAGTTGCCCTTGCATTTCGGCTCCTTATTTCCACTCGTAGTTCCCAACCTAACACTAAAGAAAAAAAAGAAAATACTTCGGCAGAAACCGGACACGTTGCGGAAGTTACCGTCGCACATGAGTAGTTTTAGTAGAGGTGTTTCAGCACTAACAGTACTACTTAGTAGCATTCTAATACTTATAGCAGCCATTGGTGCAGTGTTGTTTTTTAGTACTTCAGTATTGGGGAAAGGAGTGACGACATATCAGAAAGGAGGTATAGCAGCCAAGTCTCTAGAGCAAGGGCCTCTTCCTGTGCAGCA
>JAESTJ010000051.1 GCA_016763615.1 Minisyncoccota bacterium
CACGCGAAAGTGCATCAACAAGAAAACATCCGTCATCGAGTTTATTTTTAAGTTCCTCAGTTGAAATAAGTGTAATTATAAAAATGGCGCGTTGCAGTATTGAGTATACTGCAACGCGCCTTTTTGTTAAGGTCTCCATGGTAGCATTTTCTTTTGCAAGATGAGAATTGCTACCCAGATAACTATGCCATACAACGCTAAAATGATAGTGAATGCGATAATCTCTGCTACGGCAGTAACGTTATTTGCCGCATCAATTGCACCTCCAATACCGTATTTACGATCATAAGATTCGGTAAGCACTAACATTAGAAGGCTCACCGACGAAGTAATAAGCAAACCAAAGAACATTCGTGGCAAAAGCATGGGTACAAGAAAATCACTGTAAAATTGCCAACGCGTTGGACCAAGTACAGCAGTATCAGCCATCAAATCTTGCATATGCGAATCTTTCGAATGAAAACATGAGTACGCTCCATGAAAAGCAAACGCGAACTGATAGACAAAAACTGTCCAGATACTAACTCCGTATTTCATTGCTTCAGCAAAACCGAGTACTATAACCAACAAGTACATAGCTGTAACTCTTGAAAATGTGAGGAAAAACGGCGCCATCAATAGACCGTTAAAACGTGACGGCGGTGACATCGCTATTGCTATTCCGAGTGGATAGCCCAGCGCCGTTCCCACAACGAGCCCAACGACGAGCCGTCGCCCACTCGCCCCCAAATGTTCATAAAGTTTTCCTTGAGAGTCCCCCTCAACTGCAAAAGCAAACATACTTTCAAAAATTTGAGACGGGCTTGCGTACAGTCTTGGAATTACAGCAAAATAGCTCGCGAGTTCCCATGCACCCAAAAAAAGTGTAAGCATGGGTATAAAGAACAAAAGACCTTGTAATAGAGACAGATCATAGCCAACAATTGTTGCAATAGGTGTTGGCGATCCATTCTTTTTCAGCCACATCGCTCACTCCTTTCTATATTGTGTTTCCGATGTATCCACACCGTACCAGAAGTCTCAAAAAGGAAAAGACATGAAGTGGATTTGTATTCCAACTTCATGTCTTTTAAGGTTTCCTGTTAATGCGAACTCCTTCAGCGTTGAAAAAGTGCATGCACTCAGACTCTATAACGACAGTGTATTCGCCACTACACATGTCACGTGTATGTGCCGTAAGCAGAACTCCGTTTTCAAGCTTGAGAGTTACAAGTATATACTCACCCAAAAACTCGCTCTTGACGACTTCAGCTCGTATGCCCGAACCATTATTAGTAACACTTCTCGTCACGTGTACATGCTGAGGACGAATGCCTACGAAATGTGCATCTTGACAATTCACAAGAGGCAGTTCATGCGCTTTAAGCATAGTAATGGAACCAACTGATTCAGCGACAAATTTCGTTTGCGGACGTTCATAAATATCGCAAAACGTGCCAACTTGTTCCACCGAACCCGCGTTCATTACTACGATAGTATCTGCAAGATAGGCTGCTTCAAACTGATTGTGCGTGACATGTACAATAGTCGTTTCCAACTCTGCAAACATGAGCTTCAAAAGCTCTTGTATCTCAACTCGAAGTTTCTCATCTAATGCAGAAAGCGGTTCATCCAAAAAGATAATTTTCACGCCAAAATGAATAGCTGGAACAAGCACTTTTCCTGCAATAGCAACACGTTGTCGCTCACCACCAGAAAGTTCATGAGGGAATTTTCCGAGAATGCTCTCAATATGCAACTTTTCAGCAATTGCATCTACGCATTTCATTATCTCTTTGTGCGAAAGCCAAGGACGACGTGTAGTAAGCCATAACGCCACTTGCTGCCATACCCGAAGATGCGGATAAAATGCGATTGACTGGGAAAGCAAACATAATTCGCGATCTTTTGGGGCTATACCCTGAACATCTTTTCCACCAAACAATACTGTACCGCTTGATGGTGGCTGTATTCCAGCAAGAACGCGCACCAGCGTCGTTTTACCACACCCAGATTCTCCAAATATAACCGTAGTTTTATTGCGCGGGATGGTGAATGTCATATTATCCACTGCTGTTACAGCAGGATCCGAGGGGCCCCAAAACCTTTGGCGACCCGGAAAAACAACCGAAAGGTTGCGAATACCAATCTCCATGTTAATTTCTCCTTTTGTTATTAACCTACAGATACTGTAACGATTTATTAAAGAAAGTCAAAAAAATGCGCGCCGCAACTCTTAAAGTTACGACGCGCATTGTTGTCATTCGGATAATGCCGATGGTGCAAATTCGAGCTTGTCACTCGAAACTACCAGCGCGGCATACATTTCCATTAGCCTGCGGGAAGCTCGACAATCACCACCCATTGTGCGGATGGTTCGATCAAGCATTTCATTGATTGCTTGTTCACGAATGTCCCCGTACCTTTTTTTCGAAATGTACAGACTTTTTGCAAAATCCTCACGGATTTCTTTATTTCCGCGATTATCTTTCAAGAACTGAACCGCACGATTAACGCCCGTGCATAACTTGGCAATAACTTTTTCTCCACCTTGTTTGTAGCGCTCCTCCGTCATCACAAATATAATGTCAGGGAACGGGCGAAACTTTGTGGAGTCAAGTACTACCTTGAACCCATCACGTTGTGCCAGTAGGTGGAACGGAGCAAACGCAATCGCCATGTCCACTTCACCTAGGTTAAGCGACGCATACCGATCTTTTGAACCACCTCGTGGCAACCCGAAGACCATGCTTGAGACTTTTTTACTCGTAACACGCTTTTGCGCAACAGCCTCTTCATAGTCTTCTTTGCTTCCACAAAAAAAGCCAACTGTCGGGAGACCAGCTGCCTCGAGCTCGACGTTTTTGTCGAGCACATACGCGATGATGATACCCGTAGCAGTGTTTCGCACCGTAGGTTTGTTTGTTATTGCATCCTTACGGTGCTCAATGTAGGTCCCAATCTCGCATCGCGAAACTGCGACAGGCCCAGTGAGTACATCAGAAACTGAGCCAATGGTAACGAGTGTGGCATCTTTTTCGCCAATCAAAACGTAATTGTGACCTCTTGAAGGAAACCCAGCATATATTGGTTTGCATTCCGGCTTGTTAACCTGTTCTGCTTCAGTAAGATCTGTGCACAAAGAAGATTGTCCAACTGACGTTGAAACGTCAATTCGTTTTGTTCTCAAAGCAATCGTATGTGCGACTTCTTTTGGAAGTCCTATGATTTTCACTCCTGGCCCGAAAAACTGTCTGTCTGCAGCCATTGTTATAACGTACCCCGGAATCCAGAAATCGGCCCAGTATCCTATTTTTGTTTCTTCTGCTGTTGCATAAGCAACAGCAGAAGAAACCACTAACACTAAGCACGCTACCGCG
Organism: Minisyncoccota bacterium; assembly: GCA_016763615.1. Classification (GTDB taxonomy): domain Bacteria; phylum Patescibacteriota; class Minisyncoccia; order Phycocordibacterales; family UBA2100; genus UBA2100. The sequence goes on from JAESTJ010000051.1 coordinate 3,360, forward strand.
AGCACAGTGATTTTTTGAAATATCTTCATTCTATTTCTCCTTGTCCGTAGAAAATCTATCTTATTTTCAGACTATTGTCTTACGCGAGAATATCACACTTTGATTTTGAAAACAAAATCTTTTAGTAGACAATTGCATGACGCTCGTCACACACCGAACACATACTATCTTTTGAATGACTCATAAAAAAAACTATCGACAAACGAGCAATATCTTCATTCCAACTATCATTAGGATGTTGTATCACCTCATGCCACGCCGGTCCTGCCCCTGGAGTTGAAACCTTCCAAAAGTCAGCTCCTGGTAAAAATAGTGCTTCACCAGATTTCCAACCTGGATAGGTAATAGTATCTTTGGATGAGCCTGCACGAAGCCCTGGCCCATTCTCCCAAAGACCAATAGTCAAAGCTCCAAGATCAAAGTGAGGGCGGCACAGTGACATTTTTCCATTCTCATCTTTCGTATCTGTATGAGGATATTTCATAAACCACATTGCAGCATCCAATTCCTCTCCTTCGGGGAAAAAAGCCTGTGTTATTCCTGGAGATGTCGATTCCATCGTAGTAAGAAGTTCACGAAGAGTTTTTTCTGCAGAAACTTGCAAGGCATTCGCTGCAGAGATAAACGCCTGCGCCTGCGGATACTTTGCAAACGATTCAGAAAAAAGTTCGCGGGCAACCGGAGAGATAACAAAGTTTTCAATCGTTGGCCGCCCCTTCTCTGGTTGCGCGTACGCTAAGTATCCACCATGAGTACACAGTCGAGTCGGAGTGTACCCTGCCGGCGGCTTGAACTCTTCTAGCGCTTGTTGAGGAAGTGTTAGAAAATCCGCAAACGCAGAGCCTGCATTGCTTGCAAGTTCATAACCTGAAAATTTAAACTCTGCGTATCCTTTTTTGAGAAGCTCCGCGGTTATCGGGTCAGGAGACACTACTGGTGACACAGGGGTGACGTGGGTAATATTTTTAGGTTCGGTTGTTCCTCCTTCAATAATCCAGCCATGCAAACCACCCTTAAGTTCACTAACATTGGTATAACCCAATTCTTCTATGGCATTATGCGCCATGTATGCCAATCGACATCCAGTATGTTCACCATACACGATGATAGGTGTACCAAATGCCAGTTTCAATTCCTTAAAAAGGTCGACGAATATATTTTTACTACTTCCTTCTTGCCGTGCACGATACGGAATATTTACTGCTTCTACAATGTGATGAGCTTGAAAATGAGTTTCTCGAGTAACATCTATAATCACGGTGTGAGCATCTTTCGCGAGTATCTTTTGGAGCTCAACGGCACTCTTCATTTGCATAATGGAGTAACTATAGCATTATGTGGTATATCATGTCTTTAGATCATAAAGAAAAAATTGCTAGCCTACAACAACAGATTTTTGCACATTCTACGGCTACACTCTATGGAGATACTTGGGGCGACTCACTACCAGCTTCGCTCGAAGCTACACCAATTCTTACCTGGAAGAAGTTGATTGAATGCCCGTTTCGCAAACGTACATACACCGCCAAACCATTATTTGTACACATAACTTATCGCGATAGCGAAGCATGTCTTATTGGACGCACGACGAGCGACATCTTAAGTGAACACTATGGTGACACCACAGTCGCACGTCCATTAGTAGCTGCACACTACCGTCATCACGCCATAGAAAAAGGAATGTGGTTTTACGAACACAATATCCTTCCGCAAATAGCACTAGAAAATGTAGATGCTACACTCGCCATTGCGAAAATGTATGATATTGATTCGATGGTACTCGATGAACGCTCAGTTTCCGAATATCTTCCACGGGTAAAAACTTTTCCAAAACTGAAACGCATACATATAATTAGTTCTCACTTTGATGCAAGAAAAATAATGACTCACGTTATTCCGAATATGCTTACGCTAGTGCTTGCGCTCCCCGAAACAGGTACAATTGCATTAAGTTGCCCAGATGCACTTAAAAAAAATAAAGTACTTTTCCATCCAGCAAGACACTCATTACTTGAACACAGGGATTCTCTTATAGTCACACGCACCGTTCTTCTACCTACACCAATCATTCGGTACGACACTGAAATACGTACACACATCGAAAAACACACGTGCTCATGCAAAGACACGTACGAAACATTCTCGCTACTATGACACTGCGCTACACATCAAAAGAAGATTTCCAAGGCAGTATAATTGGTCTTGAAAATTATATTCCAGGAGACCCATCTACAAAAGATTTGGCTATTAAAGCAAGTAGTGGTACTTCTGGCATTGGTCCCACTGTCATAGTTGAAAAAAGCCCTGTCCAATCAAAAAAAGAAAAGTACTTGAAGAAAATTAAAGCTTCAATTCGACTTGGAGGGCAACGCGCGAGTGCTTTGGCAGGCGTAAACTTGTTATTGCGACACGCACACATTAATCGCACCTTGGCAATCGATGCAAAAGATTTGAAACACCCAGCAATTGCACACGTGCTCGCTGGTTTTGCGCCAACAGAACTCTATGCTATTCCTCTTTCTTTTTTGCGTACGGTGATGCACACGCTAAAGACATCCTCGGTAGGATGGGCGTTTCGTCGAGTACGTTTAATTTACTTTTCAGGAGAATGGACAAGTCTAAGGGAAAAAGAAGAAATATTTAAACCTTTTCACAAATTAGAAGAGAATATCGACGAATACGGTTCAGCTGAAGCAGGGTCGTACGCATACAGTTGTAAAGAGCTCACTAAACGTTACTCAAAAAAGGGTTTACTTGTCTTCCACCCAACACCTGTCATGCATTCGCAACTTAAAGACATTAGCGCAGAAGGTATCGGCGAAGTTATTGTTTCGACACACGAACTACTGAACTATCGTACAGGTGACGCAGGAAAGTTGATTACAGAAACGTGTACATGTGGCTCTACACAAACGCTAGTACTATTCGGACGTATTCACTCAGATTATTTAAATTGTGCAGGAGCTACCTTTGCACTAGAAAAGGTCGAGCGTGTCTTTGAAGCACTGACAGATATCGTACAGGAATACCAAATATGCGTTAAAGAACATGACGACGGAGTAACGCTTCGTGGTGAAGTTCACATATATTTTGTTTCCACAAAAGAATACGAGAGTAAATCCAATGCCGAAGATTATGTTGAACAATTTGTAAATCGTATGCTTCCAGTTACGCCAACGCGAACTCTTGGAGAATTAGTTAAAGAGGGAGTTTTTCTCCCTACCATTACTCAGGTTGTGAAATCAATTCCAAAAAAAGGCTACAAACGCGTACGCCTCAAAAAAATAGTGTGAGGATCTTAATTCTATTTTTCCTTTTTGTTTCGACCTTCGTTTTTGTCGGCATACTTCAGCCAATAAACACTTCGAAAGAAATTGTACTCTTATCACGTGCACTTGAAAACTTTACCGTTCCAAATGTCTCCATTGGTACAGTTGAATACACTGTCACGCAAGGAAACGTAAAACGCACCGACGGATATACCATTTTGCCGTCCCAACGCGTACACGTTCTAAAAATTGCGTATGCATCTGTTGTTACACGAGTGAATCCGCTTTTTTCGTTTTCAGGAGCTAATCCTCAAAATCTACGTGCCAGTGCACAAGTATTCGAGAACAGCTTAAAATCTTTGCAAGGATTTTACACTCCCGAAGAGCAAAATGTTCTGAATGATGGATTTTATCCTATCGCACTTGTCCGTAGTATTGCGCGTGCAGAAGAAACACGAAACAGTTTGATACAAAATCCCAACTCTATAACATTCCGTGCATATATAAAAAGTACAGGAGAAGCCATCGCTACCTTTGGCGTCTATACAACTGCCGTCGAAAAAATGTATGAACGTGCACTCCCAAATGATTTACAATGGCGTTATAACTTTGTCGGTGGAAAAACGACACGTGTGCATGTTTTAGATTTCACCAAACAAGTGCATAGTGAAATTCAAAAACTTACCCAAAAATTTGAAGAACGGACGGGGTGTATAGTACGACCTACAAAAGAATGTCAAAAACTCTCTATTGAATTTAAGTTTCCGGATAATATCAATGCAACTATACGTCCTCATTCAATCCCTGAAGATGTAGCACTAAATCGTAAAACGCTACTGGAAGTATACAAAGGTCTGCCAGAAACCTACAATGACCCTGCCACAGAACCTATCTTTCTTCTCGAAAATCCATATTGTTTCCCTGATAAAAACTATGTATTCTATACAACCGTTCAGGAATTGTACGCTGATGAAATTTTAACAAAAACATTCAACGTTAATAACCTATATTTCTTCGAAGCAGACAAATCTGATAGTCCATACTTACAAAAAGTTGCCGAAAAAGGGTTCACATTCTTTTACCAACCACCAACAAACACCTATATGTGTCCACTCGATATGTGGGATTCTGCGCGTATACTTACTATGCGTACGATTCGAAATGAACTTAAGGCAAATCCTATTTTTGCAGAAGAGTCTTTGCAAAAGTGGCGCATCCTAAAAAAGAAGGAACTTGCAATCAACGATAGTGACCTCGTGCATTCGACTGATATAGATACGTATATGTACGCGCTTCGGGAGTTATTACAAAAAAACAATGGTGACGACATACTCGCAAAAGAAATTGGTGAAGAAAAAGTGTATGATATCGAACATCTACTCGCCATATACCAAGCTCAATCAGCATATATTTCAGAACTTCTAGTATTACTACCACGCGAAAATACTTTTGTCGCTCGTAGCCTTTTAAGCAACGTTCCTATAAATATTGAAGAACTTACTGTTACGCGTTCATCTCCGCTTCTAGGATTATTTACATTTAATGCCAGTATATATAGTGAGCGCCCACGATTTATGACCCGTAACACAAGTGATTTCGAATCACTGGGACTTACTAAGTACAACGAGAACACCGAATTTAGAACTCGGGTTCCAAGAGAGAAATTAGCCGATACTATTCGAAAAGTTATACAATACGAGCGCTCACTTAAGTAGATTTTGTTATGGAAGAAATCCCCCGCAATTTACAAAAATATCTAGATTAGGATTTTGATTCGCACTGATGATTCCATAATCAGTACAAGAGTCTCCAGATGGAACAAGAGTCGCTAAACGTTGCGTGTTGTTTTCAATGGCCGTATTGTTACCAAAAGAGAACACCACACCTAAAATACTCACGATTGAAACAATCAGAAGTGTCGAATATTTAAAAATATTTGTTATTCGTAGTCTTCGCAACATATGCTTATAAGTATAGCATACATACCAATTGGATTTGCCTACGATTTAAATAATCGCCATAAAGAATTTATAAAGCGACTAAACACACCTGGACCTTCGTATGGAGCATCATCGAATCCTTCAGGATACAAGAACTGACCACGAGACACGATGGTGTCTTTTGTTTTAGGAACTTCGCTGACAATTGGATTTGCAAGAATATACGGGTCTTTTCGAACACCAGTAATTTGCCAAGAAACACGACCATTAGGTTCGCCACCTGAAATACTAAATATTCCACCAGCAACTTCTTCGCTCACATATAAATTTGGCATTGGTTCACCGATAGGTTTAAACTGATAACGCACGTTATTGTTCAGTGCATCAAAGTAACTCGGTAGCGTTATCGTAACAGAACCGCTCTCATCTAATGTTGTTATACCGTCGTATACGTTTTTGGCATCAGGAGATTCTAAGAACGAGTGAAAAAGAAGTTTATTTTTTGGGTCAAGTGGGTGGTCAATTACAAAAGAACCAGAACTTTTTGATATGTTATTTGTCACCGCAAAGCTTCCACTCGCTGTAACGGCAGTAGAAAATGTCGTTTGATAGGTCCCTTGATAATACGATTGATAGTAACTTTGGTAATACCCTTGGTAGTAGCCTTGGTAATACCCTTGGTAGTAGCCTTGGTAGTAGCCTTGGCTGTATCCTCCTCCTGCATTAACCAAAAGCGGTAGCATCAATAGTGTGCTTATACTCAAAAGTATATAAAATAAGTTTTTACGTGCAGTTACTCGCATAATGGTTTAAACAAACACTCGCCTTTATCTATCAATTGATCGGGACCTTTTTCTACTTCGACGATTATTGGATTCTCGGTGATAAATACATCTTTGCGGATACCTGTTAATTGCCACGAAATGGTACCGCCTGGAGTGCCTCCTGCGATAACAAATGTTGGTCTTTTAATTAAACCAAGCCAAAACTTCTGAAACTCAACTTCGCGTTCAACGTATAGGCCAGGCATAGATTCTCCAATTGACGTGGATAAATAGCGCAAGTCCTTATTAAGTGTCAAGAAATAATCAGGCAATATAATTTCTGCACGACCATTCCTATCAAGCTTCGCAATACCATCATATATATTTTTTACATCAGGAGATTCTAAGAACGAGTGAAAAAGAAGTTTATTTTTTGGGTCGAGTGGGTGGTCAATTGCAAATGTACCGGAGCCTTTTGAAAGTGTTCCGGCTACATGCGTCCCACCTCCAACTGTTACATTTGTAGAAAGCGTCGTTTGTGCACGAGCTACCACCGCAAAAAGCACCACTATCAATAGTAGGCCTACAAATACATATATCGTTGTGCGTATAGTTATAGACATAATTCTTCAAATAAACACTCGCCTTTATCTATCAATTGATCGGGACCTTTTTCTACTTCGACGATTATTGGATTGGCCAAAATAAACGCATCCTGACGAATACCAGTTACTTGCCATGAAATTTTTCCACCAGGAACTCCGCCTGCGATTGCAAAATTGTTATTTGCAATTTCTCGATGCACATACAAATTCGGCATTGCTTCGTCAAAGGGGAAAAACTGATAACGAAAATCTTTATTAAGTGCCATAAAATAATCAGGAAGCTGTATTTCCGCTCCACCGTTTTCATCAAGCACTACCACACCATCGTACAAGTTCTTCGCGTCAGGAGATTCGGCAAATGAGTGAAATAGCATTTTATTTCGTGGATCAAGTGGGTGGTCGATAACAAACGAACCACCTCCTTTTGAAAGCGCTCCCGTAATAGCGAGATTCCCCTGAAATAACACATTGCCAGTAAGAGTTGTTTGTCCTAGTACAAACGCCAAAGGAATTCCCA
>JAESTJ010000052.1 GCA_016763615.1 Minisyncoccota bacterium
CCCATTTGTCGGCCAGCTTACATTCTTTCGCGTGTATTCAGGAGTCATGAAGGCAGGTTCATATGTGTATAACGCAACAAATGGAAAGAAAGAACGAATAGGACGAATTGTACGTTTACAAGCCGATAAACGAGAAGAAGTTGATGAGGTGTATACGGGAGAAATTGCCGCAGCAGTAGGATTAAAAGATACAAAAACGAGTCACACACTTTGTGACGAGGATAATCCAATCGTTCTTGAAGAAATGACATTTCCTGAACCTGTGGTTGCAGCTCGCATCGAACCTAAAACAAAACAAGACCAAGAAAAAATGGGAATCGCTCTTAATAAGCTTTCAGATGAGGATCCTACATTCAAAGTATCGAGTGATCCTGAAACTATGGAAACTATTATTTCAGGAATGGGTGAGCTACACCTCGAAATTCTTGTAGACCGAATGAAGCGCGAATTTAATGTTGAAGCAGAACTTGGTAAGCCACAAGTTGCGTACCGAGAAACAATTCAAGGTACTCAAGATGGTGAAATGAAGTACATCAAGCAAACGGGTGGTCGTGGTCAGTATGGACACGTTAAAATTACGATTAAGCCTCTTGAAGAACTGGAGGAAGGAGCAAAAATCCCTAAAAATGTCGAACGAGAAGATCACTACGAATTTGTGAACACTATTAAGGGTGGGGTTATTCCAGCTGAATACATTCCAGCAGTGCGTAAAGGTATCAAGGAAGCAATGGAGCGTGGTATTGTCGCCGGATATCCAATGGTAGACATTTCAGTGAACTTGCACGATGGTTCGTTCCACGATGTAGACTCTTCAGAAATTGCATTCAAGATTGCAGCGTCACAAGCTTTTCAAGCGGCAGCTAAAGGTGCAAAGCCAGTATTGCTTGAGCCAGTTATGAAAGTTGAGGTAACTACTCCAGAACAATTCATGGGAGACGTAACAGGAAACCTCAGTTCCATGCGTGGGCAAGTTGAAGGAATGGACGATCGTGGGAATGCAAAAGTTATTACCGCAAAAGTTCCTCTTTCAGAAATGTTTGGCTACACTACGACACTTCGTTCTATGACAGAAGGACGCGCATCGTCAACAATGGAATTTTCACATTACGCTGTAGTTCCACAGGGTGTTGCAGAAGAAATCAAAGCAGCACGAAGTTAGTGCGTGATGATCAAAAAGTATATAAAATATAGTGAAGGGACACTTACTCTTCACTATTTTTATTAATACACACTTTTGTGAATGAAAAACACGCATTATCCCCACAGAAAGTGTTCATGTTCGGCACATTTCTTGGTAGTCTGTATCCAGGGAGTAATATATATGTCAGAAGAAAACAGAAAAATAGAAATACAGGAAAAGACTGATATGAAAAACGGTTGGTGGATTGTAATTATACTAGTAGTGGCATTTATTGGGTGGCAACTATTTGAAAATGGATATTTTTTTACAGCGACCGGATTGAATGACCCAGGAGTACTATATTTGTCTTTGGCAGAACCCGATGAAAGATTTTCTCAGGCCTATACTTTTGACATGGCGACGCGAGAGTTAAAAAAAGAAACGGCTCCCATTGTAATTGCACTTTCGGTTTTCAAGGACTTTTCACCCGACGGAAACGTTCAAGCCTTTATTGGGTCTACAGAAAAAGATATGAGGACGTCCTCTAATTTTGATGAAGCGTTGCAAGTATATATTTCGAAAAATGGTATATCAGAATCTGAAACTGGGAATTTCAATCAAGTTCCATCTATAAATAAAATAACCGATGTTAACACTCCATTTAAATTGGACCTTTCAGTTGGGAACGACGGGAGGGTTCTTTTTTCTGCGCGTGGTGACCTTTTCTCAAGTGCACAGGAACCAAATGGAATTTTTTCACCAGCGAAAAATTGGTCAATATATATAGTTGCAGAAGGTACAGAGCCCAAGTTTGTGATAAATGGTTTGCATCCAAAGTGGATTGATGATTCTAAGTTTTTATACATGGGAGAGGGTGGTCTTTTTATGTTTGATATGAATAAACAACGCGGGGTCCAGTTTTTTAGGACTCCAAATGAAGTATTATCGAATATAAACATTGATCTTTCCGATGATACTACAACGATAGTATGGAATAACCGCAATGACGAAGATGTGACCGTCATGAAAGTTAGCGATTGGAATGTTGAAGTGCCGCAGCTAGTTTTTGTAGGAAGCATTGCAACGCAAGGATTTTGGGTTGCCATCTCTCCAGATTCAAGCACACTCGCTGTGCAGGCCGTTGACTGGGAGACAATAGATACAAATCCAAATCCGCGAATAGAATTTTACTCGCTAAGTACTCTTGAAAAGGTGTATAAGGACTATTCGCTTAACGAATTTGATCAGAACAGAATGTTTATGTCTGATTGGAAATAATAATATGATATCAACTACATACAGAATTTTGTTAGTCTTAGGAGGAGTACTTGCTCTGGTAGTCGTAGCTGTTGTAATAGCCCCTTCGTTTGTATTTTCGGGTGGAGGTGACCAATCTTCGACTTGGAATGGGCCAATATTTTATGGGTGCCCCAATAGTGCTTCAGAGAGAAATGCGTATGCTGTGGAACTTGCTGCATATAATGCGATTCAAAAAACGTTTGAGTCTCGCGTTTCATACCCTTCACCTCCACCAACCCCCCAACCACCCACACCCACTCCAGCACCAACTCCCACTCCAACGCCAGCAACAATATCGATTCCAACATCTGCTGCAACATGTACTTCTGCATACTTCTGCCTCGATAGCAGCACACTCTATCTTCGAGATAATCAATGTACGGAGACATTTGTACAATCATGTTCAAATGGATGTTCACAAGGTAGTTGTGTTGTGGTGCCACCTCCACCTTTACCACCATCGATTTCTATCAACCTGCAAGCAATCCCATCGCTTGTTGCTCTTAATGCAACCACACAAGTGTCGTGGTCATCCACAAATGTAGACTCGTGTTCAGTTACGGGAGACAATGGTGATTCTTTCACCGGCACTTCGGGAACAAAGACTTCTAGCTCTATTGTTTCAACTACCGTCTACACTCTTTCGTGTACTGGTGACGCAGGTACACAGACCGACACTGCGACAGTGCGACTCGTACCTGCGTGGCAGGAGTTTTAGAAGTTAGAGCTTACTTGCGTCGTGTCCCGAGTGCTGTAGAAGAAATTAAAGCAGCACGAAGCTAACGATTAAATATATTTCTGTGCCGTGCCACAAAGCTGTAGATAGAATCTGCAGCTTTTTTTGGCACAGCTCTTCCGGTGCGTGCAACAAGTTTCTCAAACCAACCAAGGTTTTCTAATACGTAGAGAGCCATATCGGATTTTTCTTTTAAAATTCCGTCTTCAATAACAAAGGCAGATTTTTCAGCATTTATATTGTATTTGGCCTGAAGAGCCTGACCTTCTTCGCTATGCATGTCGATTAGGGCGAATTGCTTTTTCTTATCACGTTTTTTTACTGACGCTGTTGCGACAATGCATACGCGACATGTACCGTCGTAGATAAGAATTTTATTACTATTTTTTGTCATCGTTCTTATTTTCCTCCTTGCGTTCTAAACAGTATAGCTCATTTGCAAATGTTGGGAGGAAATATCGCTTTGTTTTTGGATTGTAGGCAACTTTATTGGTAATTCTTTCGGGAACAGTGATAAATGCTAACTCTTCACCAGTTTTGGGATTAATTTCAGTCATTCGTCCAGTATTTGCACCAATATATATTTTATCTTCAATAAGAACGGGTGAAGCAAAAATACGAGCTCCGGCACGCCAACTCCACATTTCTTTTCCGGTATCCAAATGTATACAGTAGAGATTTTTGTCGAGCGAACTTGCGATTACGGTGTCTTTGTATATCAACGGCGTTGAGTAGAAACCAAACTCGGCCTCGAACATCCACACTTTCTTACCAGTTTTACGATTCACAGCAAAAAGTTTTCCCTCCGCATTACCAAAAACGATGAGGTCGCGTTTTTTGTCGTACGTGAATGATTCTTTTATATCAAAGCGACTGAACCCCCGAGCAGTTTCTTCTTCGGTGGTGTCGCCAGTCTTAAATTCCCATTGAAGTTTCCCAGTTTGTGCGTCAAACAAATACACAATACCTTCGTTACCCCCGATTACTACTTGATGATATTCTTCAATATAAAATGGAGAAGAGTGTGTATATGCTGTCATCAGATATTCCCATTTTTTCTTCCCAGTTTTTATATCAAGAGCGGCAATACCACCACGTTTTTTAAAGAGGCCAAACTCAAGGCCAATGAAAACTAACCCCAAGTTTTTAGCAATAGCAGGAGAAGAGCCAATGTAGTCTGCCTCGAAGAATATCCATTTTTTCTTCCCGGTCTTACTGTCGAGTGCGTACACATTGCCATCATAAGCGCCGAAAATAACGAGGCCGTTACTAGTGAGAGCAGGGGAAGAAAAAATAGATTTGCCCTTAACATGGAAACCGACTTTGTATGACCACGCAGTGGAACCGTCTGCTTGGTTTAATGCCATAAAGTAACCACCATCGGTACCAAAGTAAACTTTAAAATCGTCGATTAAAGGGTCAGATTTTGCAATAACATAAGAAAAGTTAGGATTTTTTCCTGTGAACTTCCATTTCGCTGAGAATGGCATATTAGGCTTCTTCTTTTCTCGCGGTTTGAGGTTTTCGGTGCCCAAAGAATCTTTAAAATCGTCGAGAGTAAATAACGAATGTAACTCGATGTTTTTTTCTTTAAAATAATTGTAGAAAGATTTATCACGGAAACGCAGGATAATCCAGATTGCCTTAACGGTATATCCGAGTTCTTCGAGTACTTCGATTTGACGAACAAAACTTTTGCCACTGTTGAGAATGTCGTCCACTAAAACAACGGGGACGTCTTTTGTTGCTAGATTCCCCTCAATCATGCGCATAAGGCCATCTTTCTTTCGAGACTTGCGTATAAAAAACGCACGCATAGATTCCCTGAATGAATTAGGTTGCGCGAGCGAGATGGCCGTAACAATGGGAAGTGCTGCGGTTTCGAGTCCCCCTACTTGGATAGGCACGTCCTCTTGAAATTCTTTCCAAAACAGTTGGGCGGTTGCTTCTAAAACATCATTTCTAAAAATAACTCGGCGGAAATCAAAAAGCCAACCTGAATCGCGTTTAGTTCCTGTACTCCTGTTTAGGATTGGTGCGTCGGCGTGGGAAACATATACGTTTTTCTCGATAGCATCTCGAATTATTTTTTTTGAGTCGTTTTGTCGCATCGTTAGAAGATTGTACCAATGGTTTACTGAGTTATCCACGTTAAGCCGTTACTATTATCTACTGCAGACACTATAATTCCAGTACATGACACGAGTAGCCAAGAAAAGTATTAAAATGTTTTCGTATTTAGTTGCACTTTCCGTCGGTGTGATTTTAGTTTTCTTTGGGATACACTCAAAGAGTGACAGTCTAACTGCAAAAGATGCACAACTAAATTTACTTGGTGAAGTTGTTAGTGCGGATAATACAGCACAACCACCAGTAAATAACAATCCCTGGAGCGGTGGTGATGGCGGCGGCGGCGGCGACGATGGTGGTGGTGATGATGATGGCGGTGCGTAGTTACTATGTTCGCTTATTTTTTATTGTGTTTCATTTTCGTCAATGATTTTATGTTTTTTAAATTATGGAAGATTACACAAAGAACCCCATAGACTCCTTAAAAGATTCTCCTAAAAAAGGCTCTGGAGTTGCTACCCCCCTGTTGGCTCTTATAATTCTTGTTGCCATTGGAGGCGTTTCTGTGTATGTAGGCTCGCTTTTCTTAAATGAAACGATTCAAGGGGACAATGAAGAACTATTCGAATATAGCGCAACTAGATTTGACCCTCTTCGTAAATTTGGAATCAACACCGACTTAAGAGGTGTTTCTGGAATACCCAGATCGGAATTAGGAACTAAGTCGTGGTCTTTTCGGAAGACAGGGGAGATTTCTTTTTACGAGCAACAATCAAGTGAAATGTTAGAAAGTGGAGATCTTCAAAAATGGGCTGAAGGACAACTTGTACTGTCTGCTGCATATATTGGTCAGGGAGGTGGTGAAAACGCTCAAGAAGCATCTGATGCCCTTAAAGTTGTAATAGCTAACAGAGAAGTATCAATAAGTAAGCGAGCAAAAGCTATGCGTAGTCTTGCGGGACTTTACTGTCGCTCTGGCCTGGATAAGCGAGTTTTTGAGGCTGTTTATACTGGGCCGTATGCGGAATTTTATAAAGAAGGTGATCCCATGCTGGCGGGAAAACGTATGATGGAAGTCTCATACAATATGTCTCCACGAGCTCGCACGGCAGTTTCTCATGCTCACATGTATATTGATCCGATAGTCACTGGGGACTTGTCGACAGAAGATAAAGCAGATGCACGCGATAAAGGGCTCACTTTTTTGCGAAATGCTGAGGTGTTGGCACGAGATATTTACAATCCACGAAAAATATCAGGCGAGTATGCATCGTACTTGTTCTGGAGAGCGGTTTCCTATGGACAACTTGCAATGGAATATACCGAGTATATTAGTGAAGCAGAGAATGCATATACTGAATTATTTCAATATCTTGATGGATATACTGGAACATTTAGCACATCAGTGACAGACATTATTCCATTCGCACATTTGCGCTATGTAAATTTTCTTACTGAAGTGTATGGAGATGCGGTTTCTTCTGACATAGAAACGAACTTGAATACTTTGGTAGGGTTGGTTGAAGATGACCCTAATCCAGAAATAAACATCTTTATAAAATATTTAGAAAACAGACGTTTGAATTTTGAGGAAAATGGTACATATACACGTTGGTTAAGTAGCACTCGCGGGTACTCGGCTGCATACGACGCCCTCCTTGATCAATACGGCCTTCCAGACCAATCCAATTAGAACGTAACAATACTAGTATGACCAACACTAAAGATATCGGAATTATAGTCGCACTTCTTTTTGTTATGGGATTTATAGTGGTGAATTTTTCTGGGAAGGTTTCAAGTAGTGTAGTAGAGAACGCAGATGTATCGGGGTCTTACAGTTTGGAAGGTTTGACTACAGAGTACGAAGAACGTCTTGCTCTTGACGAAAACGACAAAGATGCTTTGTTTTCATTAGCTCGCATTTACTATATTGGAAACCAAACCGAAAAATCCCTTGCTGCTATCGCACAATATAAAGAACTCTATCCAGAAGAAAAGAGAATTTACTATATTAGCGGACTCGCTAATGCATATGGAGGCAACTTACGTGTTGCCGAATTGGAATTTTTAGAATTCATTGATTCGGGTCTTTCTCGTTGGCCAGGATATCTTGATTTGGCGTGGGTATACTTCCAACAGGGGGAGTTTGATCAATCACAAGAAAAGTTAGATATTGCACTTGAAAATTTTGGCAGCAATATGTGGCTTAATACTTCACGTGGTGCTGTTGCGCTTGCACAAGGGGAAGGTGAAGAGGCGCTTAGGTATCTATATCGCGCACGAGAACAGGCGAAGACAGTCACAGCACAGGAGTGGAGAGAGAACTATTCTTTTAACGACCAGCTGAGTTCGAAAATGAAATTGAGCGCATGCGCGCAGTTATTGAAACAAACATTACCTATGCACAAGGTGGGCAAACACCTAGTAATATAGCGGAGGTTTTAAACACCACTTTTGCAAGCGCTTCACCCCTGGGTGTTACTAAAGGGCTTGCAGTTTCAGCCTGTGGAGGTAGTAACGTCATCACTAGTTGTATTTCCGCGGCAAACGTTTGTGGACAAGTAAACACTGGTACTCAAAATAGTGGCACTGGTAATGTATGTAGTGCTACGGTACCTGCAAATCCATCAGGGCAGATATCTATTCCCACAGCATGTGGGGTGGACGCCATAGGATTCTTAGGATGCAACGGGCAATATAACATAACAAGCTATCCATTTTGTACAACAACCGAAAACCCAAACGGCGATGGAGAAGTTACTTGGGTAACAATTACCGACAACAGTGGTAACGGTAACGGTATCGGTGTTAGTGGAATACTCTCGGATATCTTTGCAGTACCTGCTCTGGTGAGCTCAGGAAACAGCACAGTCATCCGCTGGCTTTCTATAGAAACGGCATCGTGCACGGTAACTTCGACGAATGGAGACACATGGTCGGGTACCATAGGTGAGGAAGTCACCACTGCTATTACACAGGAGACAACTTACACAGTAACTTGTGAAGGCTATGATCAATCTTCGATTTCTGATTCGGTTATAGTAGACATTGTTCCTAATTGGGAGGAGTTTTAGATACATTTTTACACTTTATACTTTTCGAAAAACGCCTTGTCGGCGTTTTTCTTTGAAAGAAGTTTGCTATTATAACTAAAATGACATCACTGAACGAAGATATTTTTGATTCTAAACCAGAACAAGCTTTTCTTAGATGGTATCATCGCGTATTTTCAATAAAGGAAATTGAGAACAGCGTTGCTCTGAAGTGGGTCTTTGGTGCAGCCATACTCTCCCACTTTATTGCTTTCAATTCATGGTTTGGGAACAAAGCGACTACCGTAGACGCGTTTAATGCAGGCAAGTATTTTTGTTGGCCGTATTTTCAGAGTTGCGGCGAATTTTTATTTCTACGCACTCTTCCTGAGGGATATTCTCAGCCTTTTCTCTACATGGTACTTTTCGGCACACTTCTTTTAGCAGTGTATCTGATGCATAAGCGCGATTGGGTGCTGGCGCACTTGGCTCTTATGCCATCATTTATTTGGCATACACTCGGCACATTTGTAATCACCGGAGCGTTTTCTGGAAATTATGAATACTATTTGTTTATTTTAACGTTTATTTTGCTATTTTTACCGCACAAAGAGTTTTTTCTCAAGTTAGTGTTAGTTTTATTTTATTTCCTTGCTGGGTCCCTTAAAATTCACGAAGGATGGGTACTCGGTACATATTTTTCAGCATTAAAAACTGGTCTACCATTATTCCCTGACTGGTCTATTCCCCTATGGACTAACTTAGTAATATTTATGGAAATAGTGGGTGCGTGGTTTCTTTTTTCAAAAAATTGGGCACTGCAACGATTGGCGATATTCTTTTTTGTAGTTTTTCATCTGTACTCAGGGCTTCTTGTTGGGTTTCGGTATCCAGTTACGGTGTTGCCAACGCTGTTTATACTTTTCGGCCCATTTTATCAATACACTCGTGTTCCTTTGAATAAAAAAGCGATTGCGGGATGGCTATTAGTAGCAGTATTGTTCCCTTTGCAATTTATCTCCAACATTATTCCGGGTGATGAAAAGCTGACTCTTGAAGGGAATAAGTATGGGTTATATATGTTTGAAGCGAACCATCAGTGTATTTCAAATGTGACGGTAACGGGATCAGATAATGTGATAAATAGATCTAGAAAGGAAAGCGAGTCGGCACGTTCACGGTGCGATCCGTATAAGTATTTGTTACAAATTCAGCAACAATGTAAGGTAGCAGAGAAGCTAGGAGCTAGCATTGAGTGGACTTTTGATCACTCAATAAATGGAGGTCCGTTTCTACGCATTGTTGATGAAAAAAAAGTGTGCGCGTTAGAGTACAAGGCATTCGCTCATAACGAATGGATTAAAACCGAGAAAGATAGCCCAGAAATAATAGGGTACCCTGTTGAGAATCAGTATCGTTAAATTTATTTTATGGCACAAGACAAAAACATAATTATTCTACAACGACTTGAAGGAAATGAGGCTACACATTTAAAAGGTATTCAAGTTCCTCTCGCGCCGTATACTGACTTTTTGATAATGCTTTGGTGGTTTGTGTGGATTGCTGTACTCATAATAGTAATGTATAAAGCAATTTCAGAAGGAAAGAAATAGTATTCAATTATATTTACGTTGTGTATGGCACCTGAGCGCTTGACTGTAAGCGCTCTTTTGCTACCATGTGCCCACGCGTGTTGTGCGCTTTTTTACATTGCGTGCACTGTGCATTAATAACGTAATTATTAATTGTGGAGCAGCGTTCTCGCGCCTCTACATTTGTTAGTTACAGGGATTACATCCCATTAATAATTAAATTTACTATGGCAGAGAATTTTGATCGTTCAAAGCC
>JAESTJ010000053.1 GCA_016763615.1 Minisyncoccota bacterium
AGACAACACAGCTCCAATTCTTGCTGAGGTTACGCCCGTGCCAACACCAGATAACAATAGCACTCCAGATTTCACCTTTAGTACTGATGAGGCAGGGGACATCAGCTACCCAGGGACATGTTCGAGCGCCACAACTTCAGCAACTCCTACAAACAACACTATTACTCTTGACACTCTAGCTGACGGTTCGCACAGTGGTTGTAAAGTTACAGTTACTGATGCAGCAGGAAATGTGAGTGCAGAGCTTACTGCTACTACATTCTTAATAGATACAGTAGACCCAGTAGTTAATGCTGGAACAGATAAGGAACTTAAAACGATAATTGCAGCACAAGATGCTACTGTAACTGACGATAGCTCAGGGATTGATACCTACGATTGGACTAAAGCTAGCGGACCTGGAACCATAACTTTTGGAACTCCAACTGCAGAAGACACTTCAATTACCGCAAGTGCTGATGGTACGTATGTTATTCGTCTTACAGTGTTCGACAAAGCAGGTAACTCAGCATTCGATGAAATGACATACGTCTACGACACTACTGCTCCAGTTTTGGTTGAGGTTACTCCTATTGTAGACCCAACTAACGACGACACTCCAAGTTATGAGTTTAGTGTAGATAGTACAGGTTTCTTAACTGGGCACACCGGCGGAGGAATTACATATGGAGGGTCGTGTACCAGTGGAGATTTAACAACAGCAGTTGACGGCAGCAACACTACTACGTATGCAACTCTAGCTGATGCAACTTACGGAGACTGTACTATTGCAGTTGTTGATGCAGCAGGAAACACCAGTTCAGACCTAGCAGTCTCTTCATTCGAAGTAGACACCATAGCTGCTGCAGTTGTAAGCATTACTGCAGAAGATGCTGATGAAAATGGAAAGATAGACATGGTAACCATCGTGTTTGACGATCCTGTAGACGATTCAACATTCACTCCTTCTGATTTCTCAATAGACTCTGTTGACGCTGATGCTTTCGACACTGATACAGTAGTAGACGATGAAACTGTGATTATCCTATTTGGAGCTCAGGTAGAGGGTACTGGTGCAAAGACATTGGTGTACGGAAGTACAGCGACAGACCTTGCTGGCAGTTCAATAGCCACATTCTCAACAGCCGCAACGGATGCAGCTAAGCCAGTGCTACTTTCTGCGGTGACGGTAGATACAACAACTGTAGACGCAACATTTAGTGAAGATTTAGATGGAGCTACCGTAAACGGAACAGGAAATGAATTTACTGTCTTTGGATTTGCAATTTCGTCTGCGATTGAAAGCACATCGGGAGTGGTCCGACTTACTGTTGCTGTAATGCCCACTGATGCTACGCCGGACGTTACTTACACAGAAGTTGATGTACTTAATGACCTAGCAACTGCGCCTAACACAGCGATAACACCAGTTACAGTTACGGCAGTAGACGAAATAGCGCCAACACTTTCACCAGTCACAATTTCTTCGGATAACGCGAATGACTCAACTGCGTACGCAATAGAAGGAGATACTGTAACAGTTTCGTTTACATCTAGTGAAGAGATTGATACTCCTAGTGTTAGTGTGACTATTCAAGGAATAGCTGCTACCTCTATTACCAACACTGCAGGTGACGACTGGGAGGCAACTAGAGTAATGACAGGAACTGACACAGAAGGTGTTGTTACGTTTGCAATAGATTTTGAGGACGTTGCTACTCCTGCTCACAATACTGGAGCTACGGTGACTGCTACTACTCCTTTGTCTGAAATACTATTTGATCGTACAGATCCATCTGTAGACGCTGGAGCTGACAAGGAGGTAAACGCAGACGAAGGCCAAGACGCCACTATTTCAGATGGAGGTTCTGATCTACTTACCTGGACGTGGTCACAAACGAGCGGTCCGGGAACCGCGACATTCACTCCTGCAACAGGAACTGATCCAAGTGTCGATCCAGATACGACCATAAGTGCAGACACAGACGGAACGTACGTACTTAAGTTGACCGTAGAAGATCACGCAGGGAACGTAGCTACTGATGAATTAGAGTTCATTTGGGACACGACAAATCCTGAGCCTATAACTTCTGACCCTTCAGATGGAACTACTGGAGTTAGTATTTTAGCAGACACTGCAACGGTGACATTCGACGAAGACGTAGTTCTCGTTGATTCAAGTCGTGTATTGCTTGTGAACGATGCAACGGGCGATTCTTATAAGGGAACTGTGGAAGTAGACGGAGGAGATGGAACTTCACCAACGCTCAACATCGATTACACTGGACTTGATTACGGAACAAAATATCGTATTAACGTTAAGACAAACGCAATAGAAGATAGAGCAGGAAACTCAAACGCTTTTGTAACCATGCTTGCATATTTCACAACAGAAATAGACACAATACCGCCTGTTGTAGATTCATTTAGTGCAGGAAGCATCACCACAACGGGAGCGACCCTTAGTGTTACTACCGATGAAAGTGCTACGTGTGCATATTCGACAACAGATTCTGCTTACTCAAGTATGACTGCGTTTGACACAACAGGCAGCACATCACATACACAGGTTCTTACCGGTCTTACTTCAACTACAGGTTATGACTACTTTGTAAGGTGTGCGGACACTACAACGCAAACAAATACCATGACCACTTCAGCTCATGTTTCATTTACTACTCTTACCCCAGACACAACGGGGCCAGTGATAAGTAACGTTCAAGCTACAAGCATCGGAGAAACTACAGCTACTATTATTTGGGATACAGACGAAAGTGCCACATCACGAGTTGAATATGGAACTACATCTTCTTATGGAAGCCTCTCAGCTGCTGATGCGTCCGCCGATAGCACATCACACTCGGTGACACTTAGCGGACTAACTGATGGGACCGACTATCATTACCGAGTTATCTCAGAAGATGCAGCTGCAAACAGTTCGACTTCAGGAGATAATACATTTACAACGGTAACTGCAGTAGACACAACGGCACCTGATGTACCGACAATTACCACAGCTACCGCAACAATTGATGCGGATACGTACACAATTGCAGGAACAGTTACTGATGACGGGGGTACTCGTACTGTTAGTCTTTATAATGGTTCTGATTTAGTTGGAACAGTTAGTGTCCCAACAGGAGATACTGCATGGTCTATTCTCGTTCCTCTTACTCAAGACTCAGCTAACGTATTTAAAGCAACTGCAACTGACTTAGTTGGTAACACAAGTGCAGATAGCACCACAGTTACTATCACAGAAGCAACTGCAACTGGTGATACAGATGCGCCAGCAGTACCAGTTATTACAGGTTCAGATGATTCAGTTGACGCAGACACGTACACTATTAGTGGAACAGCAGGAGCGGATACTCCTTCAGACGGTGATAGAACAATCACGATTTACCGAAATACGACAACTACAGTGGTAGGTTCACTTGTGCTTCCTACAGGAGAGACTGTTTGGTCATTCGTAGCACCTCTAGCTCAAGACGCCACAAACACATTTACTGCTTACTCGACAGATGCGTCTGGTAATACCAGTGCAGTATCTAATAGTCGTGTAATTACCGAAGCAACTGTAGCTGACACAACTGCTCCAACGATTACACTTCTTGGACAAAATCCAATTACTCTTACTGTTGGAGATACATTCAACGACCCTGGAGCAACAGCAAACGATGATGTGGATGGTGATATTTCAGGAAGCATCACATTTGGTGGGACAATTGCAGATGGATTTGTTACAACAACAGCCGGAACATTCACTGTTACGTATGATGTATCAGACGCTGCAACAAATACTGCTACCCAAGAGACGAGGACGGTTATTGTGAACGCTGCGTTTGATGACACAGCAACTCTAGCAGTAACAGGAATTGACGCTGTTAAAACTTTCGCAACAGCAGATGACACATATGCTAACGGGTGGAGCTGGACGTACAAGATAACTGTTCCAACAGGAGAGACACAATTCCAAATGAAATTCTCTGATTTTCTAAGTGGTACTAACAGCATTGCTGCAGCAAGCAACATCCGTTTCTACACTACTCAGGCTTCAACTAACGCTACAGATGCAACCGCAGTGACAATTACAGCTGCTGACACATACGACGCTGCTATAACTCTTGATGCTGACTTAGAATCAGGAACTGCGGGACGCCAAATTGAAGTTACGGTGGAAATGAAAGTACCAACAGGAAGCGCGGGAGGGTCATACTCGGGAAGTTACGGAGTATTCTCAGACACAATCTAACCAACTAATTAAAAAAACATTATGAAATACTTCCTAACATTTATATTGTTCTTTTCACTGGCCATTCCAACGTACGCTTACTGAAGTAACGGGAACTCTGGAAACTGGTGTAAGCACTGGTAATGGAGTAAATGGGCTCGTAATAGAAGTGCCAAGCGCAACACCACCTGGGGGTTCGTATACAAGTACACAGAGTGTTACTCTCACGGGTGCCGCAGGAACACAATCTATTTACTACACAACAGACGGGACAACACCTACATGCTCCACAGGCACCGCATATAGTAGTGCTATAAGTGTTTCCGCATCTCTAGTTATAAGTGCACTCTCGTGTTATCCAAGCAACAATGCATCTTCAGTTGTTAACTTTGCCTACGTCATCACTAGCGGTGGTGGTGGTGGTGGCGGAGGAGGTGGTGGTGGTGGCGGTGGCCCGATTCCGCCTTCTGATGACGCTGACTTTAACAATGATGGTAAAGTCGACATCATAGATTTAAACATTTTGTCTATCAACTGGGGAAGCACTACTGCAACAAATGCAACGGGTGATGCTAATGGAGATTCTACGGTTGATATATTCGATCTAAATATTCTGGCGGCACAGTGGACTGGGTAGATTCAGCAGAACACACGGTTAGTAATTTAAAAAGCTAAAACAAAACTCATGAAAAAAACTCAGTACATACTTTTATCACTCATAATTGTTTTTCCATTTACAGTGAGTGCGGCAACTTTTACTCTTAGCCCTAATTCAGGTAATTTTCAAGAAGGAAATACGTTTACGAGTATTGTAAGCGTCAATCCTGCAGCAGGAGAGACGATAACTGCAGCTCAGCTGTCTATAGATTTCCCAGTAAGTAATTTGGAATTAGTGTCATTTACTCCGGTAACCGGATTACTAGCTCCAGTAGCTCCTGCTATCGATAATGTCGCTGGCACTCTTTCCTATACGGCAGCCTTCTTGCCTGGTATAACAACAGCAACTACGTTTGGTACCATTACTTTTAGAGCGAAAACGGATGGGCAAGCCCAAGTCTCGTTCGGGTCTGATACAAAGCTTCTTGATCCAACTAACGCAGACAAACAAGTAGCTTCAACGGGGGCAAATTATACTGTATTAGTGCAAGCACCTGCACCAACTCCTAGTGTAACTCCTCCTCCCGCACCATCGACTACGACTATTACGCCTACACCCACAGCGTCTGTTATTGAGACTGCGGTACCTACTGGTAATGAACCAGAAGAAGACGGTGTAGCAACTACTACTGATGAGGAAAATTCTACAACAACAGTTACTAATGCTCAGCTTGCAGCTGCAGCAGCAGGAGTTGACACAGGTTCTCAGAATTCAAAACCTTGGTACTATATTCTCGCAGTCATCGTACTACTTCTTATTCTAGCGGCAGCGTGGCGAAGATGGGGACATAAAATACGAAAGTCCTAATACGTTTTGAAAGCCCTTCCTAATTAATTTCAATTGGATTCGGTAATAACTATGTAGCACTCTTTGTGGTGAAATAATTGACTATTTCACTCAAGTACTGTACAAACTAGTATAGACGCATCAAGAGGAGAAATAAAATGAGATTTATAAGCCTTTTAGGGCTACTTATATTGCTCTTTGTACATCCAAGCACTGCACGCGCCGATTTCTTCGCGCCGCCAGTATTTGGAGGTGGAGGTATTGTGATTACCCCTCCATCCATTCCTACTCCGACATCTACTGCGAATGTTCCCTCACCGAGATCGGGGGGAGTTCATATCAACGTGGGTGCAGCTGTAGGAGCGGCAGCAGCGTGCGCGATAGCTACAGCAGTTTTCGACACAAGCGTGGTGAATGTGAGAACATTCATCAAATATGGAGTTATCCCGTGTACCCTTTCAACAGGGGCGGTTATCTTGGTAGCCCTTGCTGGCGGTCCAGCCGTTGTTGGCGTCATTGTTGGCGTCATTGTGTATGGAGTCGTCCGTTGGATTATTAGGCTGTTTGAGAATCGTCAAAACCTGATGCAGCTGAGTTCTTCACTTCAGGCGAAAACTACCTACAACTTCACTCCTGATCCCGATTGTTGGGAATCTCAGGAGTTTAACGGCTTTTGTTATGGTCGTTAAGCAATTCTACGCGGCAGCTCTGAAAAGCTGTCGCGTTTTCTTTTGTTCCCTATTTAAATTTAAATGAGAAGTAGAGGGAAAACAAAACTACTGATATACTGTCAGTCTAGTAAATAATACATACATGAAAAACATCTATCTTTGGGGAGGAATTATTATTTTAGCGCTAGGCGCAATATTCTATTTTATGACACCAAATCAATCAGAAGAAAACACACAGGCAGAAGCCGACACACCAACTGAACAAGTGGGAGGAACTATCGCGATTATGAGCACATCGATGGGCGACATCACTATTGCGCTTAATACTACTGATGCCCCAAAAACAGTTGCAAACTTTGTAAAGCTTGCAAATGAGGGATTTTATGACGGTATTAAATTTCATCGTGTAATTCCTAACTTCATGGTGCAAGGAGGTGACCCACTAACCAAAGACGATTCTGCTAAAGATCGATGGGGAACTGGCGGCCCAGGATATACATTTGAAGATGAAATTCACGCTAATAACAATAACGCAGCAGGAACCATTTCCATGGCAAATGCCGGCCCAAACACCAATGGTAGCCAGTTTTTCCTAAATGTTGCCAATAATGACTTTCTAAACGATAAACACACCGTGTTTGGAACAATTACCGATGGAATGGATGTAGTAAATGCCATTGTGAATGTTCCTACTGAGGGAGCAGACAGACCAGTTGACGCTGTAATCATTAATTCGGTAACCATTAACTAAGTCGTATGCCCCCTAAAAACAAATTATTTAAGGGGCCATTGGCTACCATTGTAGTTTTAGCGCTTTTCTTGGGAATAGCTACTTTTCTTCTACAAAATTCCACCCAATTAGAGGATACTAATCTTGAAGAATCGACCTCTGAGGAGATTGTCGTTCGTTCAGATGGAAATGACTTCGACGGACTCGCGGTGTTTCCTACTTGGAGTACCGTAGAACCAGCTACGTTTCCGATAGTCATTGATGGACAAGCTCGTGGAACTTGGTATTTTGAGGCAAACTTTCCTATCGAAGTGCAACTTCGTGATGGAGTAGTTCTGCTACTGGTTTTGCTCAAGCTCAAGAAGATTGGATGACAGAAGAAATAGTGACTTTCTACGCAGAACTACAGAGAGTCGAAGGAGCGCCCGAGCATGTTGGTATGGCCGCCTTAATATTAAGAAAAGCAAATCCAAGTGGTGTACCTGAAAACGATGCAGAATTTGTCACGCAAATTCTTATAGACACTACTCGGTAAATCACTCAGTATTTTTTGACATGACGTCGACCATTAAAAAAACCTTCTTTGGGATACTTACTACGCTAATTCTTTTTAGCGTTTTTACACCCGCTCCTCTTAGTGCCCAAAGTACTTTGGAAGTTGAAAAGCCAGTTACGGTCCATGTTTTTGAGCGTCTAGATTGTACGTACTGTAAGGCTGAGAAAAAGTTTCTAGAAGATTTGGTTTCAAGTGGTGAGCCAAGTTTTGTTATAGAGTGGCACAATATTGTTGATGACAAAGAGGCAAACACTTTGTACCAAACTATCACTGCACTGAAGAAGGTTCCTCGCATTACACCAATTACTATCGTTGGTGACACCCTTATTCAGGGGTTTGATGCTCCAGAAACCACAGGCGAGAGAATAATAGCGGCCATTGCTCGCAGCCACGAGGTGGGTGAATTAACTTTAGATGAATTTATTGCCGGTAAAACTCTTCTTGAAGGAAACTCAACTGCAGGATGTGACAGTGGGGATGTTTGTCTACCAAATTCAGACTCGCATGAATTTTCCTTTAAACTTCCGATACTTGGCGTAGTTGACTTGCAGACATTTTCTTTAGGAACTCTTTCTATAGTACTGGGAACAATAGATGGATTTAATCCGTGTGCGATGTGGGTTTTGATAACCTTTTTGCTTATATTGTTACAAGTTGGCAGTAAGAAAAGAATGCTTCAAATCGCAGGGCTTTTTCTTATTGCAGAGGCAGTTATGTATGGCCTAATTTTGAATGTTTGGTACACCACGTGGGATTTTGTTGGCTTAGACGGAATCGTGACACCCCTAATAGGGCTACTCGCCATGGGAGGTGGAGCCTTTTTCTTGTATAAGTGGCATAAAAGTAAGAAAGCGCTGACGTGTGATGTTGCGAGTACAAAAACACAGGGTAAAATCCAATCTAAAATTAACGCTATTGCAAAAACACCATTAACGCTTGCTGCGGTAGGTGGAATTATAGGAATAGCGTTCTCAGTTAATATTATAGAATTTGCATGTTCAGTTGGAATTCCTCAAGCTTTCACGAAAATCTTGGAGTTGAATCAGCTCGGTCTATGGGAAACTCAAGGATATACGCTCCTTTATATTCTGTTCTACATGCTCGACGACTTCATAGTATTTGGGCTTGCTCTATGGGGATTTAATAAAATCCATGCAATGGAAAAATACTCACGACTATCAATGCTCATTGGTGGAGTTCTTATGATTTTCCTAGGAGTACTTCTGACTTTTGCACCAAATATTTTAACTTTCTGATAATTGTATGAAGCAAGATACAGCGTTAAACATACTGAAGACTGGACGTAATGTGTATCTTACTGGCGCTGCAGGCTCTGGTAAGACACATGTATTGAATCAGTACATACAATACTTACGCAAAAATAATGCAAGCATTGGAATTACAGCTTCAACGGGAATTGCTGCAACGCACCTAAGTGGGATGACCATTCATGCTTGGTCAGGAATTGGAATTAACGATTATCTAAGTGAGTGGGAGATAGATTCTCTCACGCAACGACAGCCGCTTGCCAAGCGCTATGAGCGTACCTCAGTACTACTTATCGATGAAGTTTCAATGCTGCGTCCTGAAATACTAGACGTAGTTGATCAAGTAGCTCGTGCAATGAAACGAAACAATGAACCTTTCGGGGGCATGCAGGTAGTACTCTCAGGTGACTTTTTTCAATTACCGCCCATTGTTCGGGATGGTAGCGAGGAAGCATTCATCGATTCTTCTCGTGCGTGGCATGAGGGAGATTTTCGCGTGTGCTACCTAACAGAGCAGTACAGACAAGAGGGAGGGAAGCTTTTAGATATTCTGAATGACATTCGCGACGGGGAAATCTCTACTCTCTCGCAAGAATCACTGGAGAGCCGCATGAGTAATGATGTATCCCCCGATGAAAATGCAGTAGTTTTGCACACACACAACAGAAACGTAGATGAGCGAAATGTACAAGAGCTATCCAAGCTTGATGGAGAAAGCAGTGAGTATGAAATGACATCCACTGGCCGAGCAAACTTAATTGAAACACTAAAAAAGAGTGTTTTGGCACCTGAACTGTTAGAACTAAAAATTGGTGCTCGAGTTATGTTTGTCAAAAACTCCCCAGAGCAAGATTATGTAAATGGAACTTTAGGAGAAATTACTGATTTAGATGGTGAGTATCCTATTGTTCAAACAAACTCAGGTAAAGAAATAGTTGCTCGCCCAGTATCGTGGGAGACAACTGATGACGCCAAGGTGCTCGCGAGTGTCACGCAAGTTCCTTTGCGTCTTGCATGG
>JAESTJ010000054.1 GCA_016763615.1 Minisyncoccota bacterium
CATTTGAAATCACGTACACGTTTATTTATCGCGGTGACTGCCAGCGCCATATTCATCGTGGGTTTTATATTTATATATTCTTCCTTACCTACAACAGAAACAAAACGAACTTTTAAATTTTCTTCGCCAAATGGCAGTACACCGACTTTTCTCAAAGCTTCTATAGACCCTTCTGATGTAAAAGTTGGAGACATACAAACTTTTAGTGTTGTCGTTTCAGATCAAGATGGAGTCGTTTCTGTATTCGCAGTCACTGAACTCGATACTCGAGTTAAAGAGATTGCTCTTTTCCCAGCTGAGGATGGAGATACTCCATGTGTCGAGTGTATATGGGAAGGTTCATGGGAAGTGAATGATACTTCTAACAAAACGTACATCACGAATTTCATAGCCGAGAATACTCTCGGTGATAAACAATCTGTTTCTATCTCTTGGACAGATCCTTGTTCACCTCCTCAGAGTGGACCGTGGACGTTGGACGGAAATTGTGCAATTAGTACTACTAATGGTTTAGAACAGGGAGCCTTTACTATCCCGAGCGATAAGACTCTTACATTACAAAATGGAGGAACGTGGGTGTATCAAGAAGGGTATCCGATATCTATAATTGGTACGATAGCTATAGAAGAGGGAGGAAGGCTTTTACGCTCACTATTATGGGTATTAGATAATGATGCTGATGGATATGCTCCTTCTACAACGCAAGTGGCAAGTCTTACCCAGCCAACAAATTACATACGAAAGAAGGACGCAACTGGATTTGATGATTGTTATGATGCAAATGCAAATGCTAAATCAGGACAGACTTCATATTTTACGTCGAATCGTGGTGATGGCTCATACGATTACAACTGTAACGGAGCGAATGATAAGCAATGGACTCAAACAACTTCATGCACGTATGGAGGAAAAGGTGTTGGAAGTTCTAGTGGTATAGGTTGGAGTGGAGGTATTCCTGCATGTGGTGCGGCAGGGACATATTACGTAAACACAAGTTGCGGAGCTGCCTCAAGGACGCAAGCGTGTCGTTAATAGATAGTGTTTCTTATATATATTCTAAAAAACAGCAGGAGGTGATTTCAAATACAGGGTGTGGCATGTTGACTTCTATAGCTATTTCACATAGTATATGGCCCACGCCACTGAGGCGGCTTTTTATTGCGAAGTAAGAACAGTTACATTCTTTGTACAGGCAATAATCCCAACAATATGACACGATCACTTAAAAAAGGGCCATACGTGGACCCAAAACTAATTAAAAAAATTGATGGAAAAACACCTGATTCAGCTGGTGTTATTAAGACGTGGGCACGTCGTAGCGATATTTCACCTGAAATGGTGGGATTTATTTTCGGTGTCCACAATGGAAAAGATCATCTAGAAGTTTTGGTAACTGATGATATGGTTGGTCACAAACTTGGCGAATTTTCTCCAACGAAAACATTTCGTCGCCATGGTGGAAAGATGCAGAAAGAACTTGAGGTAAAAAAGAAAGAGGCTGAAGTTACTGCAGCTAAAGCAGCTAAAGCAGCCGCATAACTTGTATTATGAAAGCTTTTCTGAAAAATTACTCACAATCACCGCGCAAGGTACGTCTTGTAGCTGATTTGATTCGTGGCAAGGATACGCAGCGTGCCCGAGCCATCCTTTCTTTTTTAGATAAGAAATCAGCACCTGATTTAAAAAAACTTCTTGAGTCTGCTATTGCTAACGCATTGCACCAAAACAAAGACACTGAGAACTTAATAGTGAAGGATATCCGAGTGGACTCAGGTATTTCACTACGTCGTTGGCGTCCACGAGCATTTGGTCGTGCTGCACCATTTCGACGTCGAACAAGTAAAGTAACTTTGCAACTAGCAGAGAAAGAATAATTTTTATGACACACACAGTACATCCATATGCACACCGACTTGGTATTATTCGTGATTGGAAATCACGCTGGTTTGGTACGAGCAAAAAACAATACCGCGAGAACTTGCGCGTAGACACTATGATTCGTGAGTATCTAAAGAAACGCTTACGTGGACTTTATGTGACATCATTAGAGATTGAGCGAGGTGAAAAAGAATTGCGTCTCACAATTAAAACATCACGTCCCGGTATGGTTATCGGTCGTTCCGGAGAGGGTGCCCAAAAATTACTTGCTGATATTAATAAGCAACTTCGCAAAATGCGTCTTGGGGAGGACATGCCTAAGGTAAAGATTGACGTTGAAGAAGTACGCTCACCTGAATCACACGCTGCTATCGTAGCGTACATGGTTGCTGAAGGACTAGAAAAACGTATGCCTCACCGTCGTATTTTAAAACAAACAGTAGAGAAGGTTATGGCAAACCGAGATGTAAAGGGAGTTCGTGTTGCACTAGCTGGACGTTTAGGTGGATCTGAAATGGCGCGTCGTGAACAAATTAAGCGTGGACGAATTCCACTACAGACATTCCGGGCTGACATTGATTTCAGTAAAGAGAAGGCATACCTTCCGTACGGGGTCATCGGTATTAAGGTGTGGGTATATCGCGGAGATATATTTGAGGAAAATAAATAAAGCGTATGTTATTTCCTAAAAAAGCAAAACACCGAAAATGGCAAACTGGCCGTAAGAATGCTAAGAAACTGTTGCGACCCGATACACGTGGCATCACCGTTTCCTTTGGTTCATATGGTTTAAAATCTATGGATCAAGCGCGCATAACTTCAAATCAAATTGAAGCGTCTCGTAAAGTTATAGTTCGTACCATCGGAAAGCTTGGAAAAATGTGGATTCGTATTTTCCCAGATCGACCATATACACGTAAGGCAGCCGAGGTAGGTATGGGTAAAGGAAAGGGAGACCCTCAAGGGTATGTTAGCGAAATTCGTCCTGGACGCATTTTGTTTGAGGTCGATGGAGTTTCAGAAGAAGTGGCCCGCATTGCACTACGGAAAGCTAGTATGAAAATGCCGGTGAAGACTAAGATAGTGGCACGATAAGCATATGACAGATTTTAAGAAAAAAAGTGTTAAAGATTTAGAAAAGATTGTTCGTGAAAAGCGCGATGAGTTACGGTCTTTCCGCTTTAAGAGTGCTGGTTCGCGAACACGTAACGTTCGAGAGGGACGTAATACACGAAGAGAGATAGCACAAATTTTAACCGAGCTTAATCACCGCAACAAAGTAGCAAACTAAGTATGGAAGAAAATAACATAAAAAAAGGAAAGACATTGCGTGGCACAGTTATTGCATCGGCCCGAGAACATACCGCAAAAGTGGAAGTTTCGCGTTATGTGAAGCACCCTAAGTACAAGAAGTTTATGAAGCAAGTGAAGAAGTATCTTGTGCACGATAACGATAATACTGCGGTAGTGGGAGATAAGGTGGTGATTCGAGAATCGCGTCCCATTTCAAAA
>JAESTJ010000055.1 GCA_016763615.1 Minisyncoccota bacterium
ATCCCCTTATTATTCCCTTTGAAATATTGCAGTGCCATAGAAGTACAAGCCATGCCGCACATTACCAATACCCACTCTGCATATTCATCTGGTGATTTTGCTCCTGTATTTTGCCAGTTGGGGTCACTGGCTTTTTCTACTCTATCTTTAAGAATTTTTTCTGCAAATTCTGGATGTGCGAACTGACTCACGTACGGAACATTGTTTTCTACTTTATCTTTTGATTGTGAAAAAATATAGCTGATACCCAATTTTACGTTTTGTAACTCAGTTTTTATTTTATTTAATACTCTCCCCATAAAACTCGAGTATACCACCACGAGGTTTTATGTAGTAGATGCAGACCGAGGCGCAAGCGAAAAATGTCGCGAGCCGTACATTTTGGTACGATGAGCGGCATTTTTCGTGAAGTAACAACGGTATGCGCTACTACACAAAACCGTTAGATTTCGATTTCGCAGAGGTTTCCGGCACAAGCAAGTTCCCTCTTCAAGTCTGTTTCATCTCTCTGCTCGTAGGTAACAAGTTTTGAGTAGTCGATGTTTTCAACTGTCTTGTACAATCGCTCGTATGTTTCTTTATCAATTGCTTCGTATGGTGCTAGTTGGTAGACATGGTCACTCCTCGGCAAGAATGAAAGTCCACCGACAATTTTCCAATTCTCAAACACCCAGTTTGCAACTTGTATCCATTCGTCGTCTCCAACTGAAATGGTTACTGAAGGATTATGTTCAGTGTAGTTAATTTTCACATCCTTCCAGTGTTCTAACTGGTCAAGCGCGGTAATGTCGTCTTTCACGATTGCTCCTTTTGGTGCTTTCACAGGAAATTCAAATACATAGGTGTTTGCCCCTTCCATGGTTTGTCCTACTTCTGGGTGATATGGCACTCCCTGATCTTTAAGCATTTTAAAGAGTGAGTCAGTTACTGAAATACGAATACGCCGAATGTAATACGCTGAGTTACGTGGATGCATTCCTGATGCACAATCGAATGTTTGTGACACTGTTCCCGATGGCTTCACACACGTGGTAGCACTTGATTGTGGAATACCAAGTTTCTTTGCATATTCTTTGTTTATCTTATTAACTTCAGCCTTAAGTTTTCGTAACACTGCAGGTTGACGCACCGTATCGCAGTCCCATTGCCCAGTAAGAGAAACACCGAGTAGTCGCTCTGCGCCACAATTTTCACTCCATTCTTTCGAAAGATACCCGAAATTATTTAGCGAAGACTGATATGTTCCAAGAATTGTAGCGAGTCGTGCTTTGCGTAATAGTGTTTCTTCACTATCTCCTTTACGACAAATTACTTCTGAAAGATTACAGAATTGCTTTGATTGCAAGATTATTTCTCCACAAGGGTTTACCCCAAGGTTTCCAATTTCTCCCGCCCAATCAACATTTTTATACTTCTTTTTAAGAAGTTCTACTCGCCTCTCTGGAAGGGTTTCCTTGAGTCCTCCACGATTAAAAATACCGCGTTCTCCTGTTTGGCTTTTCATTAGAGCTATCCATTCGTCCATAAACTGTTCGTTGTCTGGTCTCTCTTCGTACACTGCAGAGTTGTTTGCAATAGCTCGGTGTGGGTCTGTCATATAGAACTGACCTTTCTTTGCGTCGCGCACTGCGTCGTCATCTAAATCTGAAAGACTTATCATTGCAGAACGTCGCACACCTCCTGCTACAACACATTCGCCAATTTTACAGATGATATCGTGAGCATCTATATTACGTAGTCGACGTCCTTCTCGATGTAAGATCCTCTCTCGTGCAAACGTGAGTAGGTTTCGTAGTGGCTCAGGTCCTGAGCTCTTTCCTCCCATAGTTTTAAGCCGCGCTCCTGCTGGGCGGAGTTTGGAAAGGTCAAACTCAATATCCTTACCTGCGTACCATGTCTTTAGCCCTAGTGTTAGTGCATCACACCAACCCTCTTTTGAGTCGACAACAATGTGAGTTTTAGTTTTCTCTCCAATTTGTTTTTTTATTTGGGGAAGTTGCTGAATGTTCTGGCTCTCTACTGAGTATCCAACACCAGTACCACACATTGAAAGGTACATAATTTCTGCAAAATCTCCGAGCTTTGTAGGAGCAACGAATGAGCAGTTATACGCACACACATTACATCTGCGCGCTGCGTCTCCTGCAAATTGCATCAATCGCATACTTGGCATTATTTCTTGCTTTAAAATCGCTTCGCGAACTTCAGAGTACTCTCCTTCGGTTAACTTCTTCCCAAGATTCTCTTTCATGAAGTCAATATATCTGTCGACAGTTTCAATCCATGTTTCTCGGCGTCCCTCTTCCGTTACCCAACGGGCATAGGTACGTAGATATACAAATTCACCTAGGGGATTATTTTTGAAATACTTTTTACTTTCGGCAACGAGTTTTTTTACATTTTCGGGAACCTGAATACCTTCGTCATAACGCATCTTTGAGCGTTCAGCTCGATACAAAATATAGCTCTTCGCGGTATTTACGTAATCAGAAAGAATGAGCTGTCGTTCTACTTCATCTTGAGTGCCTTCAACACTCGGAATGAAATCCTTGTGTTTACGCGCAGTTCGCACCAAATCGCTTACAACTTTATACGCAACCATAGTCGCCTCCTCGGGTGACCCTTCACCACTTGCGGCCATGGCCTTACTTATAGCTTTCTCAATCTTTGCAAAGTCAAAGGGAACCACCTTTCCGTTTCGTTTACGAACGCTTGGTACAAATGTATTGTATTTTCCTTTACCTGTAGTCTTCTTTACTTTTTCCTTTGATGGATGTTTCCCTGAATGCCTCTCTGAACGATTGCGAGTTGCTCCCGCCTTCCTCTTTGTTGAAGATTTAGTTGTCATGCGCGTTGTAAACTTTACCTAGTAATGTAACTCAACATTTGAGCTCTAAGACCTATTCTACATGCACGTCTCTTGGTGCGAACGAAAAAACCTGTGGATAGCATAGGAGGATACAAAAAATTGCGAGTGTCTATATAAACATGGTATAAAGTATGTGAGGCCAAGTGCCGAGCTGACCACTTTTTAAGTCTGTTTCGCGCGCAAACTTCTTACGTGGAAGCAGTTTAGTTGTTCTTTAACGTTGCTAAAATATCGGAATGCGAGAAAGAAGTACGCCTCTTCGAGCTACTCAATCACAAAAAATCCTTTTATTAGCAACAAAGACAACACGCCATCGAGATGTATCAAACACACATCTCGATGGCGGTCTTTCTTTCTAACATTTTATATACCAGTGACTTTGTCGCCAATTTCGATGTTATAAATCTCTGAAAAGCCCGCAACGACCTCTAGGATATAATAGGCATCAGCGCGTGGTTCATATACTTGTGGATATGAAGCTGGGTGTGCATTTTCCCATTTATCAACGATAACTCCGCGCCCATCAATCCAATATATATCTAATGAAAAATTCATATTGCGCATCCATATTGGATACCTCCCTGAATCTTCAAAAATAAATAACATGCCTTGAGTTAGAGGTATTTGAGAACGACCGGAGAGTCCATTTATTCTGCTTTCTTTAGTATCAGCAACTTCGACACGTAATGGAGTGCCTCCAACCTCTATTTTTTTAAGATATATACCTTGTGGTTGATGAGGAAATACGGAACCTCCTAAAATACCCGTGGCAAGAAGTCCCAAAAGTGCAGATATGAGTAATATAAGCCCGATGAGCATTGGCTTGTCAGCATCGTACATTACTACTAGTATACCCAGCACTAACTTTACTGTCGAACTACGATCCTGTATATGACACACTATACAAGAGAAGAAAATCACTTGTATAGTCACTGCACTTCTTATAAGCTGCCACTACGTACAGTAAAGTTAGTGCTGGGTGGAGCGTATTCAGTATACCCAGCACTAACTTTAGTCTGATAGCAACTTTGTTGCTATACGTCCAGCTTCGCTGGACAAGACTAAAGTTAGTGCTGGGTATAGAATGTTCATATGGAAAAAGAAAAAATAGAATATCCTATTAGGATAAATAGATACCTTCTGCTTAAAAACCTATGCTCACGACGTGAGGCTGATAGGCTTATCGAGCAAGGTAAAATACAAATTAATGGTGTCACCGCTGTGCTCGGACAAAAAGTGCAAGAAGGTGACAGCGTAGATGTTGCAGGGAGTGCCGCCAATCGCACATATCACTATTTTCTTTTTAATAAACCCCGCGGCATCGTGAGCAATTCACCTCAACGCGACGAACAAAGTGTTGAGGACATTTCTGGAATACAATTCAAAGTGTCCACCGTAGGACGCCTTGATAAAGATTCAGAGGGCCTCCTACTTCTCACTGATGATGGTCGTATAATAGATGCGATACTTAATCCAAAGTATTCACACGAGCGTGAATATGAAGTTGGTGTCGATAAATTTGTAAAAGCATCAGACATTAAAAAGCTTGAAAATGGTGTTGATATCGAAGGATATGTAACCAAGCCAGCTAAAGCAACAAAACTCAACGATAACTCGTTTTCTTTAATACTTACCGAGGGGAAGAAACATCAGATACGACGTATGTGTGCCGCATTAGGATACCAGGTACTTAACTTAAGGCGTACACGTATGATGCATCTTAATCTCGATATTAAAGTAGGAGAAAACCGCTCTCTCACAAAAAGTGAAAAAACGATTCTCCTAGAAAAAGCTGGTATTTCCTAGAATTTAATTCGAACAACTAGGACCAGAGAGTCACTATAACTGCGATAACAAGTGTCGCCACAATCCAATATCCTGCGTTAATGGCAAAACATTTAACTGGTTTCTGCTCCCATAATACTGGGCTTATGAGTGCTGGGACCATAAAGCCAAGCCATATCCAAAAACCAAGCTCAAGTGCACTTCCAATAGTTAAAGCTCCCCACACAAGAGCGAACTGCGACATAACCCACGAGAGAACGAGTGCAGCAATAAATCCTGCAAGCACCATGAATGGCATCCTCTTTTTTGCTCCTGCAACCTTTTCAGGTGTGAGTCCAGCGAGCTCCATCCATGCATTGCCAAACGCGAATGGTGAATACCAAATAAAACCAA
>JAESTJ010000056.1 GCA_016763615.1 Minisyncoccota bacterium
AATGGAAAAACTTTGTTTGGTTCAGGAGTAAATGGACACGAATATTCAGAAAAAGTACAGAGTGAAATTGATGCAGAAGTGAAAAGTATCATGGATGGTGCATTTACAGTTGCGACCGATATTATCACCGAGAATAAAATTGCTTTCGTTGCGATTGCAAAAAGACTTATTGAAAAAGAATCAATTGAACGCGCGGAATTTGAAGACATGCTACGCGAGCACAACATAGTGGTGAAGAAAAAAGAAGATATTGAGCACGCTGGGGTATAATCAAAAATAATGAAGGAAAACGGTAGAAAGATAAACGAGATTGTACCGGAAGTAGCAGAAGAGACCAAAGAGCGTGTTACTGATGCATACATTGAATTAATGCTCGCACGCGGTGAGGACACTACACACACTGCTGATTTTTTAAGAAAACATGAGAGTGAATGCGGTGAACGGATTGCACGCTTAGAGAGTGTCAGTTCACAAGTAGATGCGTTTCTTAATCACGTTGAAGAAAAATTTGCGGGGAAAGACTCTGCTGAACATCGACGTATCAAAGAGGCACTATCCCTCATGCTTAAGTTGCATATAAATCAGGGAGATAGAGTAGCAAATGGCATGCCGTTTGTAGCACACCCCCTAGCTGTTGCCGAGAGAGTTCTTGATACATATACAGGAGCCGATGCATCGTTTGTTGTTGTTGCGGCACTGTTGCACGATTCAATTGAAGATCAATCGCGACTCCTTGCTCTTGAAGCAAAGCTGGCTCGTAGTGAAAAATACGATGTGTCTGAAAAAAGTATTGAGCGCGACGGGGCACTTACCAGTCTTGGGCATTTTTTCGGCATGCGTTCCATGACTTTGGTAAGTATACTTACGAGCCCGAAAATCTTAGAAACCAACATACCCCAAGAAAGAAAGAATGAAATATATACAAGATACGTTAGTTCTATTTTTAAAAACGATTTGGATGAGCATGCAGCAGCAGTCATCAAGTGGGCTGATTTGCAAGAGAATGCTTTTATAGGGGATTTATATGAGCGGTTTTTATCTGAAGAAGCTGATGGAAACGAAGAAGAGGCTCATCGAGTTTTAAACTTCTATCATTCTATGCGAGAAAAATATAAGCCAGTATTAGAGATGGTACGAGAGTTTTTTGAAAATGTAGACGAGGAGCACCCATTGTATCAGCAACGCGACGATGCGATTACGAATATAACGGATGTATTGGAAAATCAATACAATCTAGTTTGAGATTTGTTACCAATTTTAAATTCGAACGTGTGATACAATACTACTAACTTAGTAGTTGAATGTTCATTTGTGGCAAAAAGAAAAGAGAAGGAACTTGCGTTAAAATTAAGAGAGCAAGGTAAAACCTATTCTGAAATAAAAGAATGTATATCTGTAAGTAAAGGTACACTTAGCTTGTGGTTACGTGACAAACCGCTTTCAGATGAGCGCATGCGGGAAGTGCGTGACTTCAGTGAGAAACGTATTGAGAATTACAGAAATACGATGCGTCAGAAGCGAGAGAAAGTCTTGTTGCGTGCTTACTGTATCGCCAAGCAAGATATTGGGAAACTTTCTCGGCGTGATATTTTTATTGCAGGTTTATTTTTATATTGGGGGGAGGGTTCTAAACAAGATTGTGCAGAAATTGGATTGTCTAATACGGATCCTGCGGTACTGAAGTTTTTCCTAAAATGGCTCAATGTGCTTTCTGTGCCAAAGAACAGATTACGCATTCGTCTGCAATTATATTCAGACATGTGCATAGAAAAAGAAAAGCAATACTGGTCTCGCGAATTGAAAATATCAAAATCGCAGTTTCGTAAACCATACATAAAGAAATCCAAACTTTCAGACATTACACATAGACAAGGTGGCTTTGGGCATGGTACATGCGTAATTTTGTATGGTAGTAGAGAAATAAACGATTATGTATTACAAAGCATGGAGTACTTACGTAAAACAGTTGAATAAGTATAATATGTGACGTACGATGCGACGTATATATCCGCCCATAGCTCAACTGGTTAGAGCATCTAGCTTATATCTAGAAGGTTTCTTGGTTCGAGTCCAAGTGGGCGGACAGCGTTAAGAAAAACGAGCACTACTGCTCGTTTTTTAGCTGTCCGAGGCGGAAGCATATCGCGAGTGAAACGAGCGAAGCTGAGCCGGGGTCGCGAGCACTTAGTAGACTGCGAGCGAAGCGAAGTAATATACTTAGTGACTTGTGACGACATAAGTGTAAGAAAAACAGCCGCGGAGTTAGAAAGTTCCGCGGCTGTTGAGATTTTGACCAGCTCTTGTCACTGGTCGCAAGAGATAGAGTCGATGCTCCACTGGAACTGGAAGCGTTCGTCGGGATCTTCGTGAAATCCGTACGGGCGAACCTTGTCGCCATGGGCAACGGGAATCATTTTATCCATCGTCCACGGCTGCTTGGTCAGAACGATTTCAGCAAGTTTTGGTTCGAGACCTAGAAATGAAAGACCATTCACTCCCAAGAAGTTATCGAGATATTCGAGAGAGTTCATCTCGTCGAATACCTGAGTATAGAGTGGAACCATTGCGTGAGCGGTAAAGACACCACCAGCACATCCACGAGCACGTTCTTTTGCATGCGTTGGATGTGGAGCCGAGTCGGTACCGGCGCCAACAAATGGCGCTCCGCTCGTCGTGAGAGCTCTCCATGCATCACGTGATTCCCGCCGTTTCATAATCGGGTAACATCGTAAATGCGGTTGGAAGCCTCCTCGAAGTAGGTCGTTACGATCATGCATCAGATGTTGCGTGGTAACCGTACAAACCATCGTCTCAGGGTCGCCGTAGCGTTCCATGAATTTGGCAAGCTCGACTGATGTACCGTGTTCGGCCGAGATTTTGAGTCGCTTGAAGCGCCTGCGCAAATTACGCAGCACTGCAACACAAAGCTTCTCACGGTCGAATTCATCCGTTTCGACACCGTTTTTGTCGACGTTGACTTCAGGATGAATAAGCAGAGGCATACCGATTTCTTGCATAATCGGCAGGGCAGGGTGATTTGCAAGTTCCAGCATGTTAATGCCATCTTCTGCATTCGTTGTACCGTGACCGCCCGCTGCACGTGGGTACACCTTCATTGCGCTCCATAGTCCTGCTTTATAACCGCGTTTCACTTCTTCAGGAGAAGTTACGGCGGTCAAATAGCCGACCATAAAGGGAGTAAAGTTTTTGCCGGTAATCGAGATAATGAAATCGCGATACTCGACAGCGTCTTCGGGGGTTAAGATGTGAGGTGCCGTGTTTGGCATAATCACTCCGCCCCAGCATTGTCGTGCAGTGTAGGGGGCGACCGCTTTGGTCATGTTGCCACGCCGAAAATGAACGTGGCGTTCGTACGGTGCATGTTTGAGTGTATGTTGCATGGAACCGTCTCCTCTGTTTGCATATAAACGAGCATTATTGCTGGTTGCACACTACCAAAAGTGTTGTATTCAGGCAAGAATATAGGCCGAAGATATCGAATCTCCGGCCTATATAATCATCATGTGGGTGTGTCGCAGTTACGCTGCTTAATCTTCAGTGAGGTCAACAAGCTCTTGAACCACTTCGCCAAAAACTTTTGGTCCGTTGAGGAAAAAGTGAGTGCCGATACAAAAACCAATGGCATCAGCGTCAAGAAACCTTTTGGCATCTGCACCAGAGGATATTCCTCCAACTCCTATAACAGGAATATTTGGAATAACTTTGTGCAAGTAGCTGACTTGTTGTACCGAGTGAGTGCACAAGGCTGGACCACTGAGCCCAGCTTGTGGCATGGAAAGCACCTGCTCTCCGTCGATAGTCGTTGGGTGGCCACCGGCAGTGTTGCAAGAAACAAACATGTTGATGTTGATCGCTTGCAACGCTGAAAGTATTCGAGGTGGTATTGTCGATGAATATGGCGGTAACTTTACCGACAATCTCATGTCGACGCCAACCACACTTCGTACTAATGCAACAATATGCACTATTGCTTCTGGGTCGTCGGCTACCATGCCAACAGGTTGTCCATCGAGCCACTTGTTTGGGCACGATAAATTAAGCTCAATTACATCTGAACCACAGTACGCGGCCCAATTAGCAAGAATTTCCCAGTCGTTTTTGTCGGTGGTGCTGGTGATACTCATATGAGCTTCTTGCCAGCAGAGTGTACCAACATACCCAGTTCCTCGCCCATTGCGTAGTTTTTGTAGTGGCCTAAGCCCAAGCAGGGCAGGCCGCGACTATTGAGGGAATAACTTCCATCGGGAGCTGTCCAAAATGTAGGTTCTGGATTTCCATCGCGTTTGTCGACGGTTATTGAACCAACGGTAACGTGAGTGAGAGTTTCGGCCCGCAGAAGGTCTGCGACGTCGTCAGGAGTTTTGACCATTCCCGCGGCGTTCGTGATGATTATTTGTGAAAGATCGATATTCATTGACTTATTCCTTTCCTTGATTAAGTCGTTGCAAAAATTGCTAAAAGCACTGTACACAAGATGACTACCGCATACAAGGTATTTCAGTAATTTATACACAGACCAGCGGCCCAGACGACTTTTTTATATTATGCTGTAAGTATTAGTGCTGAGTGGCGTCTTTGACTACATAGCAGTACTTAGCAAAGTATCTAATTCTATGATTAAAAAAACAATCCTTACACTTGCGTTGGTAGCTGTGTTTGCAGTGCCGGTAGTGAGTCATGCGGCATTTCAAGACGACCTCCTTGCTCAAATTCAAAATTTGCTCACACTTGTGGCATCTTTACAACAACAACTGGCAGGGATTGATGGAGAAACTACTGTAAGTGACTTTGTTTCGTGTGTTGCAAAAACAGGAATAGTTTTAGAATCATACCCACGACAGTGTGTATATAACGGTCAAAACTATGTAGAAATAATTAATGATGTAGCAGTACCTCCAATATCTTTTTGTCCTGTACTATCTCAAAATCTTTGGCAAGGGAAACGAGGAACAAACGTTTCTTCTCTTCAGCAATTTTTACGTTCTGTAGGGAAATACACATACCCTGAAATCACTGGTTATTTTGGTGCTTTGACAGAGGATGCTGTGAGAGCATTTCAATGTGAAGAAATAGGGGTGTGTTTTGGAAGTCCTGAAACAACAGGATATGGCACAGTGGGTCCTGTAACTCGTAAGGCAATTTCTCGAATATGCGGAGGTACTCCAGTAGTTCCTATACCTATAGTTCCTACACCTAATCCAGTCGTTTGCACACTCGAATACGCGCCGGTATGTGGTCAACAGCAGATACAATGTATCACTACTCCGTGCAACCCAATTAATAATACCTACTCGAACTTATGTCAGTTGAAAGCGTCAGGTGCGCAGTTCTTGCACGAAGGGCAGTGCCGTATTAACGAGCCAATTAGCAGAGAGCCAGTCATCCACGGATTTACAGGGCCAACTGTACTACGCTCTGGTTCAACCGGTGTATGGGAAATAAAAGCAAGTGATCCTCAGAATGGTCCTCTCAGCTATAAAGTTGATGGGGTGAGAAAAGATTTACCAGTGCATTTGATTCTATAGCAGCTCTCGCGGGTTCAGGATTTGTGCAGGCGACTACTTTTTCGCACGTGTACAAATTTGATGGCGTCTACACAGTGAGTATTATTGTGCGCGATAGTGAAGGCCTGGAAGCAAAGGCAACTGCTACGGTAAAAGTTGGAGACCAAGAGCAGGCAATTGGGTTTTCAGTGTCGCCAACATCCGGCAGTGTTCCTCTCAACGTAATTGCAACCGTCACACTTCCGCCACGTACAGGATTTGATTTAGTAGAAGTGTGCGGGTCAATAGTAGTGGGAACGCTCGATTGGGGAGACGGTACGACCAGTAGCCCTACTCGTCTAGGATGTAGTTCTCAGAGAGTCGTTAGTGCAACACACACATACCAAAATAGTGGAAACTACACCGTAGTATTTAGGCGTAATGATGGCACACGTTTTGTTGAAACTGTGCGAATTACGAGTGGTGTTTCTGGTGTCACATTTTCTGCTACTCCAACATTGGGTAACCCTCCGCTCACAGTTACTTTTAGCGCTCCAGGAGGCTCGAGTTGTGCCGATGGTAATGATTACGAAATTGACTACGGAGACGGTTCTCCTCGCGAGTCGACAGGTTCTTGTACTTTTGGTCTACAAACGCGCACACATACGTACTTAAGTTCAGGCGCTTATACGGCAACACTGTA
>JAESTJ010000057.1 GCA_016763615.1 Minisyncoccota bacterium
AGAAATGTTCTTCGCGTTTTTTTCGTTTTCCGTCTGGCCCCTATATTTTTCGTACAAGGAAAAGAAATTTCTGTTTTGTTCGTCTTTCTCAACGGCTCAACCCGTTGAGCCGTTGACTTGAAATGTGCTATTATTTTACAATAAGGGCTATAAATAGTATATCGTAGTCCTTACATTATAATGGAAGTTATCCACTACTCATGTCATCAATCGGGGAGAATATAAAGAGGCTCAGAAATGAAAAAAATATATCACAAGATAAGCTTTCTAAACTTGCTGATATTTCTTTGAATACGGTTGTAAAACTTGAACTTGATCAAAGCCCCAATCCTACTTTGGACACGCTCAAGAAAATCGCAAAATCGCTCGATATATCGATCGACGATTTAATCAAATAATTATGTCTAGAGAAAAAAAGAAATTAACGGTATTAGACTTATTTAGC
This sequence comes from Minisyncoccota bacterium, assembly GCA_016763615.1. GTDB lineage: Bacteria > Patescibacteriota > Minisyncoccia > Phycocordibacterales > UBA2100 > UBA2100. The sequence goes on from JAESTJ010000057.1 coordinate 446, forward strand.
GGATGTGGAGGATTGTCTATTGGTTTAGAAACAGCTGGATTTGATATTAAACTCGGAATAGATAACTGGGATAAATCACTAGAAACTTTTCAAAAGAACCACAAAAATTCTGAAATACTGTGTTCTGACTTATCAAAGCTTTCCCCACAAAAAATTGAAGACAAATTTTTAAAAAACGGGGTTGATGTTGTTGTTGGAGGACCTCCGTGCCAGGGTTTTTCGATATCAGGCAAAAGAGATGTGCGAGATCCGAGGAATGACTTATATAAATCTTTTGTCTTATTCGTAAAATACTTCAAACCAAAAGCTTTTATTTTGGAAAATGTTCCAAATTTGGTTTCTATGGACAATGGAAAAGTAAAGGATCAAATAATTAGCGAGTTTGAAAAACTTGGGTATAAAGTTGTATATAAAATATTGCTAGCTTCTGATTTCGGAGTGCCACAAAATCGCAAGAGAGTGATATTTGTAGGATTGAAAAACAAAAGTGAATTTCAATATCCAAAAGGTCAATTTGTCAGCAAAAAAGTTACATCATCCGAAGCTATAAGTGATTTACCAGAAAGTGATGTGGCAGACGGAAATAGTTATGCAAATTTACCAAAATCAGATTATCAAAAAAGTATGCGTCGAAAGTCAAAAGGTGTTTTCAACCACAAAACAACAAAACACACCGAAAAAACAATAAAAATTATAAATTTAGTTCCAGATGGTAAGAATTACAAAAGCTTACCCAAAAACCTACAAGGAACTAGAAAAGTAAATATTGCTTGGACAAGACTGAACAGTAAAACACCAAGTTTTACAATTGACACAGGACACAGACACCATTTTCACTATAACTTTAACAGAATTCCAACAGTGAGAGAAGCAGCAAGATTACAATCATTTCCAGACGACTTTATATTTCTTGGAACTTTAACCGATCAACATAAACAGGTTGGCAATGCAGTTCCACCGCTTTTGGCGTACGAAATAGGCAAGGAATTATCAAAACAAATATAAGTTATATGTACAAAATACCAGACGAATATTTTCTAAGATTGCATTTTCCTCGTTCAAGATTTTCTCTTACTCTTGAAGATACTCTTTTACTACTAGCCGAGAAAATCAACACAATAGGCGTTACTGATAAAAAACATTTCGATGAAATGTTGGATATTGTCATCCGTGACACGAACGAAGCCGAATTGGCTGACAAAACTATACAAAATCAAAGGACTGAAATGATACGATTGTTTGGACTTGCAAAATATTCTGACGGTGTCGTTGTACCAGGTACAAGATTGGTTCATTTGTACGAATCTCAAGATATACCAAGATTTTTTAAGTCCTTTTGTAAGAAATTTCAGTATCCAGGAGGTTTTTTAAAGCCAGACAAAGTAAAGGACATTGTATTAAACGGAGTGCAATTTAAGCCAGCTAAAACAATACTTAAATTGCTAAAGACCGGAGAATCAAAACACGGTCAGTTTGCCTTAAGTGCTGCAGAGGTAACACATTTTATTTTTAACGACAAAAGAGTCACAGCAGATAATGAAGTCTCAGGAGAAACCATAAAGCGGATTGAGGACTTTAGAGCAAGCGGTGATGTTTTAGATATGAGTGGTGACGTAATTAGATATGCCAGAGATTTCTTAAAATATATGGTGCTAGCAAACCTACTCGATGAATTCAAAGGTATGTACTCATTAAACAATGGTGAGACAAAAGCTATAACTTCACTAATATCTGATAAAAATTATTTTATCAACTATAAAGATGTAATTGATAGTTCTGGTAACTGGGTTGCTGATGAATATAAGGAAATAGACGAGCAATGGATGGATTGGTTTGCAGATATTGATATTGCAGAAGATGAAAAATTGAACACTCCTGCCTCAGCACTTATTAAAGACAACATAAAATTCCCAAACCAGTGGAAAAAAATAAGAGAAATCCTTGACCGAAGAGATCCTACAGCGAGAGGTAGAGCACTGATAGAAATTGGAGATGAAGGAGAAAAAATCGTTTTAGAGTACGAGAAAGATACAGTGCGTGAAAACTGCAAACACTTGCTGCCACAAGTAAAAATGGTATCCGAGGTAAAATCGCTTGGATACGACATAATTTCTGTAGAACCAGACGGTAGTCGACTGAAAAAATTTATAGAAGTTAAAACAACCAAAAAGAACTATATAAAGGGAGATCCTCCTTTTACAATCAGTATAAACGAGTGGTCGGTTGCACAGCAGCGAGGAGATAGCTATTACATCTACCGTGTTATTATTACTAAAGAAGGTATCGCGATATTTGAAATCAAAAATCCGTTTCAAAAATATAAGGATGGTAATTTGATAGTCGAACCGCTAGCATACAAGGTAATTTATTCTTCAGATTCTGGTAGATACTTAAATTTACAAACAAGCAATGAATCAGAAAAATAAAAAACTGAGTAGTAGGAAAAACAGAGTGATTCATACTGTGTCACTATTTGCTGGTTGTGGTGGCAGTGATTTGGGATTGTTAGGGGATTTTGAATTTGTTGGAACTAAATTTCCTAAACTTAATTACTCAATAGTGTATGCAAACGACATAGATGAGCATGCCGCAAAAACATATAAGCAAAATATAGGCGACCATATCACAGTTGAAGATATTAATAATATAAATGCTGCCGATATCCCCAACCATGATTTACTTATAGGAGGTTTTCCATGTCAATCCTTTAGCATAGCGGGACAAAGAAAAGGATTTGATGACGCACGAGGAGAATTGTACTTACACATGGTAGATTTCCTCAAAGAAAAGCAACCTAAGGTTTTTATAGCAGAAAATGTCAAGGGAATATTATCCGTTGATGGTGGGCGTGCATTTGGAAAAATTATTTCAGACTTTGAATCAAGCGGCTACAAAGTAAAACATAAATTAGTTAATGCGACTGATTTCGGTGTCCCACAAAAACGACAAAGAGTGTTTATAATCGGAGTTAGAAATGATATCAAAAAAGATTTTAATTTTGAGGAACCGAGTGCAAAACGAGTTATACTCAAAGATGTATTAGAAAATAGAAAAGATATCGACAAGAAGTATTTCTTTTCAGAACGAGCTCACCAAGGATTGCGTAATGCTAACAAAGCTTTTAATAAAGGTAGGTCACAAGACATAAACAGTCAGTGTAATACAATTTCTACACACCTGGCAAAATCGAGCCTTAATGGGACTGATCCTGTTATTACTGTTGGAAAAGAGAAATATAGACGGTTAACACCACTTGAGGCTGCGAGAATCCAATCATTTCCAGACAATTTTGAGTTTGTTGGCTCTGACTCAAAAAAATATATTCAAATTGGAAACGCAATTGCACCTGTTGTAATGTGGCACATAGCTAAATCTGTACAAAACCAAATTTTTAGTTAATTACTTGATAAAAATTGCCACCGTTTTCATAAAACATATGAATTACCTACTCTTAATAATCGTCGCTGTCGCTGGAATTGCTCTAGGATTATATATAGCACGAAAAAAGTCTGGCAATCTACTCCCAACTCAAACGAAAGCTAAAATAAGGAACAAGGAGGATATCTTAGAGTTCTTACATACAAACAAACGCATAACAAACAATGAGGTAGAAAAATTACTGAGCGTATCTGACGCAACTGCAACAAGATATCTGGACGAACTGGAAAACCAACGAAAGATTGAACAAATAGGCACAACAGGTCACGCCGTCTATTACATTCTAAAATAAATCAACGGCTCAGCCGGTTGAGCCGTTGTGCTACACTGGTCTTTTGTATGAAAGAAACACTGGATTCAAACATTAGCTTCTTTCTTGGACTCCTTACGTTCAGTGAGACAATTCTCCTCCTCACTTTTATAGCTCTACTTTGGTATGCTTGGGAAACAAAAAAGTTAAGAGAAGAAGCAGTTAAACAAACGGAACTAGAAACACGGCCAATAGTATGCATGTATGTAAGGAATATTAATGCTATCAAGGACGAAGTCGCAAGAAATTTAGTGAGCCAAAAATATTCCCTCACTCGACAATTTGGAAACACAATTTCATCGTCAGGATATTATATTTCCCTACGAAATATGGGTAGCGGGCCAGCATTTAATGTGAGCGTGAGTAGTAAAAATTTCAAAGGACAGAGGTATCAAACTAGATTTTTCGCTCCAAAAAACGATGAACATGCCGTCAAAATAGTGCAAAAACCCGATAATAAGATTAGAAACCTTGAGGATCTGAAGAACGAAATATTCGTAATTCAGTGCACTTCCATACTTGGAGAGGTTTACGAATATAAATACAAAATGATAGATGTCGAGGAAAAGATAATTGAATTTATTGCATAAATTCAAACAATAAAGGGCGTATTGCATACAGGGAGCTCTCTTTGTGTGCGCACGGGCGGTGTGGGGCAAACACAAGTAATATGCGTCGTCGGGCATTTCCACTAGGGCGCTAGGGCTTTCGGATGAGCGCCGACTCCAATGTAATTACCTACTATCGTAGCGGAAGCGATACCACAGACTCCAATATGAAAACGAGGATGGGGGTTGTGCGAGGGTGGACTCCGTAGGCATGAACAAGCGAACCACCAAACCCAACTTAAAAGAAAGGTAGCACGGCACTGAATACTCCAAACACCACTGCGAGGAGGAACCCGAAGCTGGGGGAAGGATTCCTTCCTTCCCCCAACCTGAACACTGCCCGAACTCCGCCCCACAGGGCGGAAGTGTGAGGAAAAGCAGTGTACAAAGCATGCTAGGCGCGAGTAGCCCTAGTGGAAATGCCCGAGGCGGATGCCTTGGGTGCGTTTCGAATGCCCTATGCTATATTATTGAAATGCACCGATGATACCTTTGTCGTCTTTAGCGACACTTCTGCGAATACATGAGCAGAAAACAAAACAGAAATTTTCTTTTCCTTGTACGAAAAATATAGGGGCCAGACGGAAAACGAAAAAAACGCGAAGAACATTTCTGTTTTGGTTCCACCGAGAGGAACGAGGTGGTGTCGCGGAGTTAGTAACGACTCCAATGCGTATGCTGAAGGTTGGAGTTACCACGCGCTCCGCGCGTGCGGATTAATCGGTCTTCTGCTCGAACAGAGTTCGACCAAAGGCTACTAAAAGTTCACAAAAAGAGAAGTTAGTTACATCACGTAAATTTTTCACGTTTGCCGTAGGCAAAAGTGGATGAGCAAAATCGGTTTCTGTACGGTAGGCACACACGAATTCGGATAAAACGGACGTGCCGAAGCGCGCGGATTTGTCTAGAACCGTAGGGTTCGTTCCAATCTTTTTGACGAAGGAAGAGATTTCTTTGAAATCTATGGATGAGGATAAAAAGTTGGCTTGTTTCGTATCTAAAATCCATTCCCGCAAGGGTTCGACCCAATTATTTCCCTTGTGTTCAAAATCTTTCTTTTTCTCTTTCAAAGTGAGTGTGGTGCGCATGAGTACATCTTTCTTTTTCAAATATATATCTTTTGGAACATCACCATCTAAATATGTACTCACTAATTTTTCTAAGCGCACCTCGCTCACTTTGATTCTATCTGCAAGATTTTGAACACGGCTTTGTGATGAGGAGCTTTCATCTTTCTCAAGTTGCTCAACTTTCTTGAGCATATAATCAATACTCTCATCGCAAAGCGAAATTGTTTGTAGCCGTTCCTGTAACTGAAAGACAAGAATGTCCTCGCGCAAATACTTCTGCGAGCATTTTCCTTTCTTTTTCGTGCAACGATAATATCTGTATCTACCACCGTGCCTTCCTGTTGCCCACTGTGCGGTAATCATGCTCGCACATTCTCCGCAACGAAAAAGTCCAACGAAAGGAAAATCATGGCTCGCTTTCCTTTTGCGAGGTCGTTCTCTGTCTTTCAATACTTTCTGCACGGATTCAAACAACTTCGGGGAAATAATTGGCGCAAAGCTTCCCTCAAACCATTCATCTCTATGTTTAACGAATCCGAGATATGCACGGTTCGTTAATATACGTTTGATAGAAGCTTTGCCAAGTGGCGCTCCTTTTTTAGTGACTACTCCATGAAGCGCGAGAAAGTCGGCGAGAGATACTAGCCCATGCGTACCTTTTGTATATTCTTCATACGCTCGCATTATTATCCTGCTCCGAATGGGATGTGGCTTGATGTTCCGCGAACTCCTATCATTTATATATCCAAACGGAGCTTTGGTAAGCCACTCACCTCGCCGCACTTTCGCGCGCACTCCTCGCTTAACATTTTCTGATAAGTTATCCGAGTAATATTTAGACTGTCCGAACGCCACTTGTAACATAAAGAGCCCTTGCGGAGTAGGTTCAAACCAAAATGTCGGAAAGCGTAAAGACACAATATTCTTTTGATCTACAGCATAGATTATCCTTCCTCCATCAATAGAATTTCGGGCGAGCCTATCTGGATGCCATGCAAGTATTCCCACATTACCTATATCCTCAATTTTCTCCATCATTTCTCCAAAGATAGCTCGCCCGGGTGTCTTTGCACTTTTCGACTCTTGAAATTCCTCAAGAATTTCAAGATTTTCTTTGCGAGCAAATTCTCGCAATTCATGTAACTGCGATTCAATACTCATGATTTGTTTGTCATCATCTTCTGTACTCTTGCGAGCGTAAAGAAAATATTTTGGTTTGATATTCATAATGCTTTTAGATTGCGAAACAAGAGACA
>JAESTJ010000058.1 GCA_016763615.1 Minisyncoccota bacterium
CATATGCTGGTATCATGCTCCCTACTTACCCCATTTGTCAATACTTTTACACTTTTAGGGATTACAAGTATGTGTAAAAACCCTGTGGTTATATGCCGCAGGGTTTTTACTGTCTATCAGAATAAAATTTAGGAGTACCTAATGTATTATTTGAAGGTAAGCTTTGGTCCGTCTGTTCCCTTCTCCAGAGAAAGAGTCGCAACAGATGGAGTCTCCTCTTCATCAACATTGACTACCTCGGTAGCAGTATCCTCAACAATTTCTTCGTGAAGGATAGTAGGAGTTGAATGACTCGTTGCAAACGCCTGCCCATTCGCGAAACGCAGGCGGGCTGGCACAAGACCTGTAAGTGCTGCAAGAATCTGTCCCTTGTAAAGGAAGAATCCTCCTGCACTTGCGAGCGCTACTGCTATAAGAGTAAGAATGTACGCCACATCATCTGTTCCTGTATAGGGAACTCGGTTAATGTTTACATATCCTAGCCGTGTTCCTGTTGAAGCAACAGTAACTGTTGGATTCACACGTGGGTACACTGGGTACGTAGTCTGAGGTTGAGGATATGCATATTGTACTGGGCGCACTGGTGTACGTGGTTGCACTATTTGGTTTTGCTGAATAACTATTGGACGTGGTTGTGCCACTGGAATAGTTATTGCTCGCTGCACATTAGCAACTTGAGTACGAACATTCTGAATTTGTGTATTAATTCGGTTAATTTCGTTTACGCGGTTTACTGTACTAATGTTACGTACGTTTGAAACATTACGAACATTCGATACATTGCTTCGGTTTACATTATTTACGCTATTGACACGGCTTACGGTGTTAACACCATATCGTGCTGTAGCAACTCGATTAACAGGAGTTACTGAGTGAACGTATCCACCTGTGGTTGCGTAACCTCCTGTGCCAACAGATTCAGCAATATCGTACCATTGCCCTGTAGGTGTACTTTCTGCAATGTCATACCATTGTCCTGCTGAAGTAGACTCGGCAATGTCGTACCATTGCCCTGTAGATGTAGGTTCATCTCCGTAGCTAGACCAATCGTCGTAACCATCAGAGTAGTTTGTCCAGTCATCGTACGAATTGTCTCCGTAACTAGACCAGTCGTCATAGCTATTGTCGGCATACGAACTCCAGTCGTCATATGAGTTGTCCCCGTAGGAACTCCAGTCGTCGTACGAATTATCTCCGTAGCTAGACCAGTCGTCATAGCTATTGTCGCCATATGAGCTCCAATCGTCATAACCACTATCTCCATAGCTAGACCAGTCGTCATAACTATCATCCCCGTAGGAACTCCAGTCGTCGTACGAATTATCTCCATAGCTAGACCAGTCGTCGTATCCACTGTCCCCATAGCTAGACCAATCTCCGTAGTCCTCGTTCCCGTAGGAACTCCAGTCTCCGTAGTCGTCGTAACCAAGACCAGCGGCTTGAACGGTACTCGTAGTTGCTCCTGCAACTAACAAAAGCACGATTGCAATCGCGACTGTTATTTTTCCAAAATTTGTAATGTTTTTCATACGTTATAATTAAATATCTACGAACTAGTAATTTATGAACCTATATTGCGTAAGTGCAATAAGTGTTAACAAAATAGCACCTTTATTGACATGTGTCAAGTATAATTGCTTAAAGTATATAAAAAGAAAAGGCAGCGAAAACATGATGTTTTGCTGCCTTTTAATTCCCCGTTGGCGTGATCCAGTGAAGTTTCCGTTCACTCGGCTGCGGCGATGCGCTTATATTTGCACTGCGCCGCAATCCGCATGGCTTCGCTGCTGCGCAAGATTGCCGAGGCAAACCGGATGGCAGCATTTCCGCTGTCAACTTTGATGGTTTTGCCACCAAGCGTGCGCTCGGTGGATGCTTGCTGAACGACATAAAAGTCTTTTCCAGCTGCGGCATCATCACCTTGGGTGAAACCCAATGTGACGAGGCAACTGGCTTCGGTGACAGCCACTTCATTCGGTGAGACCGCGAGGACCGACGAAGAAAAAGTTGCTGCGACCAAGACTGCCGCTGTTGCGATTGCGATTTTTTTCATGTTCATGATAGTTCTCCGTAATTCATTGCTTACACTTCTTCTTTTAAAGGGCAGTAAGCTTCTCCACTTAATCTATCTCAAAAAGACAAACTAAGTAGAAAAGCCACTACTTTATGTAAACGCTGTGGGGAAACCAGAAAATTGTGCGTTTGGGAATTATTAAAGAACTCCTTAATCCTGGATTTATACTAACATATACTTGACATCTTGTCAAGTTCTTCCAGTCACCTATCAACTAAGGCAGTACCACCACTGGATCTCCTATTTTAAGAGTCTCATTACTTAGTAGAGCATCGTCATACGTAGCATTTGCACAACCATGGGAATTATCTAAATGTAAAAATAACTTACCGTCTATTTCGTGAAAATTCTTGCTTCCATGGAATGCTATTCCACGATTAAAAAATACTGCCCACGGCATGTTTGGCTCTCCATCTGTATCAGGGTACTGGCCAGACATATAATTTTGATCCTCTTTTCGTGTAACAGTAAATTCACCCACATTAGTATCATAGCCATCTTGTGTTCGAGCTGTTCCTGTGGGCCCCGTTTTCAACACAAGTCCTTTATCAAAAAGCCAAAAGCGATGGAATGATTTGCTTATTACGAGCCCCCTGTCTCCACCCAAAAGCTTTACTCCGTCTGGAGCGGGTACTTCTTGGCTCATAAGTTTCTCTACAGAAACCCATTCCCCTTCTTTTTCATTTATTGCGTCAGGAGTAACTTCAGAAAAGATCGGAACTCGTTCATTTTCCTCAGCAATAGCATCCTTTGAAAGTCCCGTCATTCCTAGTACTGCTCCTGCTGCCGATAAACCAAACTGTCGCCGCGTTATTTCTATATCTTTATCCTCCTCAGATTTTTCCTTTTTTGGTGTTTCTGGCATTGCCTTAAGTATAACAAATCCGTCAGTTTACACATATCAAAATATAAAAAGAAAGAGCACACAACGGAAAGTGTATATGTACACTCTTCCTTCATGTGCTCTAGAGCAATGTGGTGTTTAAGGACCACACCCCTGCAAACGTCCTGTTGCTGGATTAACCCGAGTTTCCCCAGGAGTGCAACCACGCTCACCGGTAGCACGAGGTCTCGATAGCTTACGCCACTGTTGTCCTGCCGGAGCAGGCGTGCTGCTCAGACCCTCATTCCAGGCTGCAATAATAGCGGCCTGAGAAGTCGGTGCTGATGATACTGGAGGTGCTGCAGCCGGTGGAACTGCCGCAGGTGATACAACAACACACCTGCCGCTGCTGTTAATGGCCGCTCCAGAGCCACACGTCGTAACAGTCGCGGACTGTGATGGATTCTCAACGACCACTCCCGTAGTAACTGTTTGAATTGGAGTCGTCGGTGATTCAGCTGATTGCCATAACAGACTGCTGTCTGTGTAAGCAAAAAACAGAACTCCCAGAACTACCAGGATAATTCCCGGCAAAATCAGTCGTTTC
>JAESTJ010000059.1 GCA_016763615.1 Minisyncoccota bacterium
ATTCATCTTCAAAGCGTGCCGCTTTGTCGAGCAACATTTTACTAAGAGGATGTGGAGAGTTCGCTTCGTGAACGTGGTTATTTTTTTCTGTCATAGTCGTGCATTATACATGTAAATTTAAAATCTGCAGAAGAATTCCTAAAATACAATAATGGCCGCCTTTCTTTAGAAAGACGACCATTTTTTAGTGAGGTGTGCGGTTGTTGCCTTAGCCTTTGTAGAGCTTTTCGGCACACGCTTCGGCGACACTTCTGGATGCTCGTGCATCTTTTGAAGGTTTTGCCCACGGGCCTTTTTCCACAAATGCCGTTCGGTTCCAACCTGAACTTTTACCTTTTAAGGTGGCAAGATTTGTGGCGTAACTTTCGTCAGCTTCGAAGCTTTTTATGCAAAAGGGTGTTACCGATTGTGTCACCGCGGTTTTTGCTGTTTTTTCTGCAAGACTCTTGGCACCGCCAGCGGTATACCAATCACCCCACATGAAACCGAGTACGGCAGCTCCAACGCCACCAAGCAGGGCAGCAAAAATAACATTTCCAGTCGAAAAAGATTTTTTCTCAGTCATGAGAAATCTCCTCTGTTTGAGCGAGAGCAGTATCTCGCTTTCTAAAATGAGTGTGCCACAAAAAAGAGCCATGCGCCATTGAAATGATGTTTTTTGTGCGTGGTATAGTGTTCTGAATGAGTAGCCGGAATACAGAGAAAATACAAGAAATACTGATGTTTTGGTTTGAAGAGGTGACCTCCAAGCAGAAATTTACGAAAGATCTCGAATTTGATGCGCTAGTAAGCGAAAAGTTTAAAGATTCCTATTGGGAAATAGTGCGGGATGAAACAAAAGGGTGGAGAGAAACTCCTGAAGGACGTTTAGCTGAGATTATTGTGCTTGATCAGTTCGCGCGGAATATGTTTCGTGACGACAAGCAAAGTTTCGCGGGTGATGAACTGGCACTTGAGCTTGCACAAGAAGCACTCGAAGCAGGGGACGATAAAAAAGTGTCGCAGGAACGGCGAATGTTTTTCTATAAGCCGTACATGCACAGCGAGTCGAAAGAAGTTCATACAGAAGCGCTAAAGATTTTCACTGAACATGGCGATGAAGGAAATTTGAAATACGAAATTAAGCATAAAAGTATTATCGACCAATTCGGTCGATACCCACATCGCAATGAATTGCTAGGTCGGGAGTCTACATCAGAGGAACTGGAGTTTCTAAAAACAAATACAGGTTTTTAATATAAAAAGTAATAGGTATTTTAATACCTATTAAAATACCTATTAAAATACCTATTACTTTTTATCTGTGTGATATAGTGAATTGCATACGACAAGACGCACTCTTAAAGACAGAAACATTAGAAAGTTAAGTAAAAGTGGTGCAAGTTATTCGCTTACCTTACCGCTTGAATTCATCCGTGAACTAAAATGGCGTAACAAGCAAAAGGTAGTTGTCGAAAAGAAAGGGAAGACGTTGATAATTAAAGATTGGGAAGGGTAATTTAAAGTCTCCACACGACCTGTGGAAAACTAGAATGGACTAGAACATATTTTCTAGTATTATATATGTAATTAGAAAGTTTATAGTAATTGCACAATACACAAGTATGAATATCACTAAAAAACAACACGCTGTACTCGACTATGTTCGAGCACATATTGAAGAAAAGAGTTACTCGCCATCACTTGATGACATACGAAAGAATTTTAAATTTGCATCAGTTTCTACTGCGCATCACTATGTTACGAAGCTTAAAGAGGCGGGGTACATAGAATGTGAAGAAGGACGTTCTCGCGCAATTAAAATTGTTACCGAGGAACTTCAGGACGGTTCAATTCTCAGTCCAATGGTAGTGGACAGCATCGCCATCCCAATTGTGGGAGCCGCTAACTGTGGCGCTGCGAGTCTTTTAGCAGAAGGAGAGGTAGAAGGGTATGTAAAAGTAACACGGTCACTCTTGCGCAGGCGTGATAATGTTTTTGCCGTACAAGCCGAAGGGGATTCTATGAACCTTGCGAGTATCGATGGAAAAAATATTGAAGAAGGCGACTATGTATTAATAGATTTCCAGAATATTGATCCAAAAGATGGTGACTATGTACTTTCGGTTATCGATGGGTGTGCAAACCTAAAAAAGTTTTACAATGACCCAAAGACTGGGACAATTGCACTTATACCTGAGTCAGACAACAAGGAGCATAAGCCAATTTTCATTTCGAGCGAAGATGACTTTATGATTAACGGTAAGATTATTGCGGTTATAAAGAAGTAAGAGGGGGTAGTTTTACTTAAATTGTGGAGGTGGGTACTTTTACCGCTAGTCACTAGATATTTTCCTTTTTAGGAATTCAGTAAATTTATCAAATTCTTTACGAGCCTCTTGTGCCATTTCTTCTTGGTTATATCCATCTACACTTTCTATACCAATATAGTTACCATCTTCGCCTGTTATAGATGCGGGACTTTCGATTCTATACCCATCAGTAACGTAAGGATTAAGTTGTAATGGAAGTTTGGTAGAATGTTCCCCATTAAATTCTGCAAGCAACTGTTGTACGGATTCTCTAGCTGAGTCATTTCCTTTAGGGTCATCTTCTAGAACTCCTTGTAATGTAGGAAAGCCACCACTACGGTCGTGGTCCTCTGGGCGACCAGAACATGAAGAAGTTGTAGGTATACCGAGTAAATTTAATGCTGCGATTGATTCTTTAATACCTTCGTCGATAGGTATGTCATCTCCCTCGTTACTTCCGTAAGCATCCAATTCGGCCATTTTATTTTTCCACGTAATTTCTTTTTCACTGAGATGTGGCGTGTTTTCAAACTTTTCCATTACTCTATTATATACCTTCATCTATATTATGGAGGTGGGGCTTTTCACCACGAGTTGCTAATAAGGTAGATAACGTATGGTGGTAATGGAATATCAAATGTTTACTAATTTATGTCATGGTTACAAAACTTCGGGCATGGATTGAAGATTATATTCATGCTGCTAATTTCTACAGTAAATCATTCATTTACAGAGAACCACCAGAACACTATTTAGGTCATATTAGTGACACTAAAGTTCCAATCATATTGGTTCCTGGATTAAATACTAAATGGCAGTTTTTGAAACTTATTGCAGATAGAATATCAATACTTGGACATCCTATATATGTTGTTAGTTCACTAGGTTACAATAGAAAGGAAATTCAGGAATCTGCAAAACTAGTTCGCGCATTGATAGATGAAAAAAATTTAAAGAATGTCATAATTCTTTCTCATAGTAAGGGAGGGTTGATAGGTAAGGAGGTGTTAATCCGACTAAATGAAGACAAAAAGATATTAAAAGTAATCGCTATAGCTACACCATTTCTAGGTTCGGGTATTACCAAATTTAGTCTAGACAAGTCAGTCAAGGAGTTAGCACCTAAGAGCGAAATTATTCAAGAACACAATAAAAATTTTGACGTGAACAAGGATATTATATCAATCTATGGAATGTATGATAACCATGTTTGGCCTACTGAACATTCTATACTTGAAGGCGCTGAAAACATTCAGGTTGATATAGACGGTCATCACAAGATTCTGGCAAAACCAAAAGCAAGAGAATTGATTGTTAAAAAAATTGAGGAAATAACACAAAATATTGAACACAAAAATTAATTTAGATTTACAAAAACACCCCTCAGCAGAGCGGTGTTTTAACGTGCGGAGGTGGGGATTTTTAACCACAAGTTGCTAAGTATAATTTTTGTCCTACGGACTCAATTCTACTAAGCACTCCTGGTCTGGGCTCGGCTTCGCTCGCTCCACTCGCGATATGCCTCCGCCTGTTTCATAACTCATGAACAGTGCATTAGCACTGTTCTCCACATCCACACATGAAAAAAGGCCTCGCGTAAGCGAAGGCCGTTTTCATATGTGTGGAGGTGGGGGTTATGAAACCCCGTCCATGAAAGTCTGCAAGAATGCGTCTACAAAGTGTAGTTTATTCTAAGTTTAAATATGGTGTGTTAAGAGTAAACAAAATCACACTATATCGATACCCTTAGTTTTGGAAAAGTGGCGGGTCAAGTCACTATTCCTATCCCGAAGGTTTGACATCGCATTACCATATCGGAAGTCAGGTAGTTTGATGGTCGCTTAGGCGGTTACGCGTAAGCGAAGCCGAAGTCCTTCGCCTGTAAAGGTGAGAGAACTCCGCGCGTAATTTTATTTACACTTATTGTTTTGAGAAAGTGATAAGGCAGACTTCTCACTGCCACTTTGCACATAAACACAGGGCTCACTGTCGAATCTAGTCACCCCCCGCCTTCAATCTACGAATAGATTAAAGGCGGGGAAGGGCTGTATAAGTGCTTAAAGGTAGTGAGGAGGTGGACTAAAAAGTCCAGAGCTCCCCAGTAAAGCGGCGAGTGGTTTGTTTTCGCCGCCGTACGTTTCGTTCTGATTCTACTAGTGTTAAAACAAGTAGAGTCAAAAAACAGTAGACGATGATAGTAATCATAAGGTTTCTCCTTTGTTGTACCACCTTTAAACACTCATGTGTGTTATTTGCAACGAACTCCCTATCTTACTTGCGCTTCATCTCTCGCTCGATTGAGATTTTTGTTTGGCGTTTTTTGATTTTCTCACGTTTGTCCTTTTGCTTTTTACCACGAGCAAGAGCGAACGAAAGCTTCAATACGCGACCTTTATTATACAACGAAATAGGCACTATTGTCAATCCTTTAGCCACATCAGCGCTTGCAAGCTCTAACAATTCCTTTTTCGAGAGCAATAAGCGGCGTACTCGTTCAGGATCATAGGAATCAGGGGTATTTTCGGCTTGATATGGCTGAATGGTGGCTCCTACGAGGTAGGCTTCACCGCCGCGCACTAAAACACGCGCCCCAGTTAAACTGCCGCGTTTTGCTCGAATAGACTTAACTTCGATGCCCAAAAGCTCAATTCCAGCCTCGAACTCCTTAAGAAGTTCAAAATCAAACCGAATGCGTTTATTTTGTATTAGCGCCATACAGAAACTCTATCACAATCAGTCGCATGGTTTAAATGGAACGTAACTTTTACTATTTCAAGTGTATCGGTTAACCTATACACTTGAAATAGTATAATACAAGAAATTATGGATAATGAAGGTCAATCCTCATTCGACTTTGCCTGTTTTGCAAGTGCTAAGGCACCTTCTTTGCTCAGAGCAAATGCCATTGTCCGTGACAAATGACAGAATTTTGCGTCAGATACGTTACTAACTTTTTTAAATTCTTCATCTCGCAATCCAGCCCATTCTTTTGGAAACAGAACTCGTGTTTTGAATTCTCGCGGATGTATTCTCATGGCCTGAGCTTTCCACGAACCAGTAGTTTTATCGTAGGGCATGATAGCTACACCAAAAGGAGTATTGCTTGGGAATAAGCGCGATGGAATCAGAGTTTCAAAGACTGGAATAGTATCGGAATAAGATTCTATTACTTCATTTATAATTTCTTTTGCGCGCATGTCACCATGAGCTTGAGCGATTGTGCGCTCAAGAATTCCTTTGGCAAAAGCAACAGCGTGAGGAAAACAGGTGTCAGGATTTATATTTTCACCCCAAGGTGCGCGAAATGCTTGCACTAAATTATCGATGGTCGTTGGGCGCAGAGTTTTGTGTTCTGGGTTCGGTGTATATGAATGAGAGCCATTATCGGCAGCATCGATATCTTGTACAAGTTGTTCGTCGACGAATTTTGCCACTTCGGCATTACCCGTTACGTCTACACCTACATGCTTCCACATCAAGCCAAACGCAGCATACGGAATTCCATTTTTTCGCACAGGACTTCCAAGTTGGTGGTGGTCAAACCGTTTTGTTTCGGGATCATATATACCACCTACATCAAGTACCCAATCTGCCGAGTGTATAATATCTTCGTCTCGAGTACGTATTATTTCGATTTCTTCTTTTCCGAGAGAGAGGGCTAATTCTAAAGTTGCAACGGCGAAAGCATCGTCGGCATGAAATTCGCCACTGTGTGTCGCAATTAGTGTCCTTTTCATATATGTACTATATCCGTCTTAACAATTTCAAACAAGAGTTACATTAGACTATGTCAGTTAACTGACATAGTTTAACGTAACAGTGATAAGTTTCGTCGTAATAGTCCCTACAACCTACAGCCTACTCCCTACAACCTAAAACAGTGCATCCTTGACAGACTTGTGTTACAGTGTCCACCTATATGAATACACAGAAAAAGCCTATAACCAAGGGAGGAAAACAGGATTTAAAAAAGAATACAAACAAAAAGAAAAAGTCATCTATCGTTGCTATGGCTAAGTTGCCACAAGGTAACTTCTGGATGCAACTGGTCATTACATTTGTTGTATTTGCATTGCTTCTCTCTGCGTATTCAACAGCTACAAATTTCTTTACTGAAAAGGAGACGGTTTCTCTATCACAATTAGCAACAGACATTAATGCTGGACTTGTAAGTGAAGTGGAAGTGAGCGGTGAGAATCTAAAAGTGACCTACCCTGTAGTAACTGAGGGAACTCCTGATCCAATAGAATCAGGAGAACCAGAAGTGGTAGTTAAAAAGTCGAAGAAAGAATCCGAAGCTTCTCTTACAGAAACACTCGTAAATTATGGAGTCACTAATGAAACTCTAGTAGGGGTGAATATAATTATTGCGGATCCGAGCGGTTTTCGTTACTGGTTTGGAACGCTTGCACCACTTTTTATTCCTATTATTCTGATATTGATTATTATTTGGTATCTCTCACGACAAATGAAAGGAGGGTCGGGTATGCAGGCGTTTACCTTTGGACAAAGTAAGGCACGAATGATTAGTCCTGACGACAAAACTCAAAAAATTACATTCAAAGACGTCTCAGGAGCAAAGGAAGCAAAGGAAGAACTACTCGAAATTGTAGATTTTCTCAAGAACCCTAAAAAGTTTATTCAGATTGGAGCGACTATTCCTAAAGGTGTAATGCTTATGGGAGCCCCTGGAACAGGAAAAACACTCCTTGCTCGTGCTGTAGCGGGTGAGGCAAATGTACCATTCTTTACCATCTCTGGTTCAGAGTTTGTAGAGATGTTTGTAGGTGTTGGAGCGTCACGTGTTCGTGACCTGTTTAAGATGGCGAAGAAAATTGCTCCCGCGATTATTTTCATTGATGAAATTGATGCTGTGGGGCGAGTACGTGGAACGGGAGTAGGTGGAGGAAACGATGAGCGAGAACAAACACTTAACCAAATTCTTGTTGAAATGGATGGTTTTGAACCAAACGAAAAGTGATTATTATGGCAGCAACTAACCGCCCCGATGTACTTGATCCTGCGCTATTGCGTCCAGGACGATTTGACCGACGAGTAACCATCGACTTACCTGACCGCGAGGGGAGAGAAGGAATTCTAAAAATCCACTCGCGTAAAAAACCTCTTGGAGCTGATGTAGATTTGGTAGTTATCGCCGAGAGAACTCCAGGATTTTCAGGAGCGGATCTTGCGAGCCTTACAAACGAAGCTGCAATTCTTGCCGCACGCGAAGGGCGCAAGGAAGTTACTCAGTACGATCTTGTGCGCTCTATTGAGAAAGTAATGCTTGGCCCAGAACGAAAGAGTCACGTGCTAAATAAAAAAGAAAAGAAAATTACTGC
>JAESTJ010000007.1 GCA_016763615.1 Minisyncoccota bacterium
ACTGGCGGTGGTGGCGGTATTATGGAGGCAGGTAACCGAGGTTCTAAAGAAGCCTGTAACTGCTCCGTCGGCTTCAATATCGAATTACCTTTCGAACAAACACTTAACCCACACGTAACTCACGGTATAGATTTCCAATTCTTTGCGTCTCGAAAGATGTCTATGTATTTTTCTGGAGAAGCATTCATATTCTTCGCAGGAGGATACGGAACTCTCGATGAATTTTTCCAAATATTGACACTTATGCAGACCAGTAAATCACCAGTAGTGCCAATAATTTGTGTCGGTTCAAGCTACTGGAATGGAGTAGACCATCTGATAAAAGAAATTCTCCTAAAAAATGAAAAAACAATATCGCCAGAGGATTTAGATTTGTATACGATAACTGATGATGCAGAAGAGGTGCTCAACATCATTCGCACTTCTCCAAAAGAATCAAAAGAGTAGGTTTAGGATTTTTCTTTCAGGTGCTTTTCTAAATCGTCTGCACTGCCAATATATTTTCCTTCAATCCAAATTTGTGGGAGTGTCACTGGCGTACTATTTCCTATGTGTCGTTTTGCAGCAGTAAACATGCGCTTAGCTGCAAGTGGGTCAACAACAACATCTCGAGCTTCATACTGTATTTTTTTACTATCTAAAAGCTCTTTTGCTCGCACACAGTGCGGACATCCTTCTTTTGAAAAAATTACTGTTCCCGTAGGTTCTGGTACGTGGGTAAGCTCTTTGCGGATACTCGCCGCAAGCAAGCCACGATCAATTACTCCACCTTGTGCTATTACTCGCTTATTAATTGTGACGATTGGAGCATGCCAACCACCGCGAAATAGTATTCTCCACCAATTTGGTAGCCATTCTTTCGCTTCAAACGTGATAGGCTCATCTGCAAACTCGGTCTTTAATACATCTCGTATAATTCCCTCAGTAAGTCCGCACTCACCACACTCGACATGTATGGTGAATGGTCCCCACGTTCCTGCCCATGTGTATTGAATTATGTGTACATTGTTCATATTATATGTGCATACATGAATACGTGCTCATATATTCATGCTAGTATACACGCTGTTATTCATTATTCAATAATACACCGTTTACATGTTTAGCGTATCACGTACCGCAATTCTGCGTATCTTTCTAATTTTACTATTCGTCAGCGGATTCATCGCGGCGCAACTATTTGGTGTCGGCGAGTACCTCTCTCTTACATCGGTACAGGGTCTTATTTCCTCGCTTACTGAGTATACCTCCGCTCACCTAATCCTCTCCTCGCTCATTTTTATCGGTGTCTACATAATCGTGATCGGATTTTCACTTCCTGGAGCTACCATTCTCACCCTAACGTCAGGGGCGCTATTTGGCGCAGTTACAGGAACACTTCTCACCAACGTAGGGGCTACTATTGGTGCGACTCTTTCGTTTCTCGCTGCACGTTTTATTTTTGGAATTGCTCTGCAGGAAAAGTACGCAACTAAATTAGTGGCAATTAATGAGGAGATGGAAAAGAATGCCGTGTCGTACCTTTTGACACTACGATTCGTTCCTGTGTTTCCTTTTTTCTTAATAAATGTGCTTTCGGGACTCAGTCGCATACCGCTTCGCACATTCGTATGGGTTACTTCGTTAGGTATTTTGCCAGGATCGTTTGTCTATGCATTTGCTGGCCAGCAAATCGCTTCGCTCACAAGCGTAAAAGACGTTCTTTCTCTTAATGTCATTATCGCCCTGGTACTTTTGGGAATATTTGCGATTGCACCAACAATATACAAGAAGATATCAGGAAGGAACAGAGTTAAAGATGCAGTGAGTGACACGCAAGATTAGCGTTTCCAATACCAGATACGTTTTGTGATACTCCACATTATTTTTGCGAATATCACTACACCTACTACGGTAAGTGCTGCAAACACAATAAATTCTATTGCGCCGAGAACGAATGATACAAGTCCAACAGTGAGGGCCAAGAGAGTTGCGTTCACTTCAAGAAAAAGTTGCTGTACTCTATTCTTCCATTCGTCGGCAAAGCTCTGACCGTCGAAGAATGTCGTCTTCGAAACAGATACGTTGAAGTGAGCATATTCTATTTGGTCAATTTGCTCTCCACGCCCCTTAGTAAGACGGTCGATACGGTCTTGTGTATTGAGTAATTGCTGATTCAAACGGTCAATCGTAGTAATTTTGTTGTTGATTACTTCTGAAAGAGTCTTAGTATCTCCCTCACGAGTAGCTTGCGAAATTAAGCTATTAAATGCTGCCTCAGCTTGGTTAAGAGTTTGTTGCGTCGATGTGAGTCGACGTTGCTGCATAACAAGTTCGCTATCACTGTATTTAATGCTTCGCTCAATCGTGCTTGTGTTGATGTCGAAATCTCGAGGATCAAGATCCTTAAGTACCGTAATAATCTCGTCTTCGTGTTCTACTGCGACACGGAAGGTGTAGCTGCACCATGACTCGCTTTTGCTTGAGTTATCGAATACCACATACTCCAAAGGCTTTAAATTAACAACTGCGGTACATGTCTCCTCAAACTTTCGTGTTTCGTAACGTGCGTTGTAATTACGGCGCTCATACTCCTCAGCATCGTCCCCCCCTTCACTGAAGGGTACTGGTGGAAGAAAACTAGGTTCGGCTATGAGTTTGTTTTGTGCTACAGATGCACCACGAGTTACAAATGAATCTTCGAAGTCTCCTCCCTCATCAAAACCAAAAGGAGCCCCAATACTCTCGATAAATCCGCCTACGATACCTCCAGAGCCGTATCGATCATAGTCGTCTCCACCACTATAGCCAAATACTCCACGCGCAACACTACCCATCACCGAAACCACTATTGCGAGTGCAATAACGACAACGACAAGTGCTAGAGATACTTTCACGATTGATTTAAGTGACCAATCAAAGTTTATAAGCTGCTCCTTCAAGTTTTGCATATAATAAGTTAGTTGTTATGTAATGTATTAATAATTATAACAGGTATTGCATACCTCCCTGTTTCTGATTCTGACGGAAGAACAGCCTGTTACTTACAAATTTGTTGCAAAAATGTACGTGACAGCAAAGTTAGTGCTAGGTATACCCAGCACTAACTTTACTGTAGTGTATAGCACACATATGAACTTCGTTCGACAATAAAGTTAGTGCTGGGTATACTGGGGATATGCAATTTAAAACCATTCAAACAGGTCTGTTTATTTTTCTCCTCGTTGTCGCTACTGCTTTATTCGGATGGCTCATTAGTGGCTATATCATGCCAGTATTTTGGGCTGTAGTACTCACCATTCTTTTTCACCCCGTACACAAGCGTATATTTGCTTATACCAAAAACCGCGCTGCTCTTGCTGCACTACTTACCATGTCTTTTATTTTAGTAGTTGTACTCGTTCCAATTTATATTCTTGGTACATTGGTCGCCAGCGAGGCAATCTCCCTTTACGTAAATCTCTCCCAAGGAGATATAACCTCACTTAATCTCCTGAATCAAATACAGGTACTTATAACTCCTTTGCAACAATTCGGAGTTAACACCCAAGATCTACAACTACAAATTGTCTCGCTTGCTCAAAGTTTTAGCGCGCAAGTTGGTACCTATGCTCTTCAAATAGGACGGGCAACTGCCAGCACCCTTATAGCGACGCTTTTGACCCTCTACATTCTCTTTTTCACTCTCCGTGATGGCAAATCTATTGGACTACGTATTATGAAGGCACTTCCCCTCGGAGACGCTAAGGAAAAAATGCTGTTTGGGCGTTTTGTTGCAATAGTACATGCAATGTTCAAAGGAACATTCATTATTGCCATCGTTCAAGGGGCTATTGGAGGTATATTATTTATAACGGTAGGTATTGAAAGTGCAGCTCTGTGGGCATTTGTGATGGCACTTTTTGCTCTTATCCCTGCTGTTGGTCCAGCGATAGTTTGGCTTCCTACTGGCTTATTACTTCTTGCTGTTGGAGACGTATGGCAAGGAATTACTGTACTCGCTGTTGGAGCGGTGGTTATCAGCCTCATAGACAACATTTTGCGCCCTATTCTTGTTGCAAAAGAAGCCGCAATGTCGGATGCGCTCGTATTACTTTCGGTTTTGGGAGGTTTGTCTCTTTTTGGTATCCCAGGAATTATTATTGGTCCAGTTATCACCGCCTTCTTCCTGTCGATGTGGCAATTATTCGAACACGACTACGCAAGTGATTTGAAAAAGAGTGGCTAGTGCTTAGCGAATAGACTTATAACCACCCTCGACACCCTTTTTAGAGAGTACAATTTGCCAAAGCTGTATTTCACGCGCTCGAAATGCCGCAGCGGAGCTAAGTAGGTAAAATTTCCACATCCTATAAAACCGTTCACTGTAGTTATCTTGTATCTCTCCCCAATTTTCATCAAAGTTTTGGTACCAACTCATAAGAGTTTTATCGTAGTCGGTGCCGAAGTTATGCCAATCTTCCATGACAAAAACTTTCTCAATAGATTTTCCAATTTGAGAAATAGAAGGAAGCATTCCATTTGGAAAGATGTACTTATCGAGCCACGGCTCAGTGGTAAATACTGATCTATTCCCTCCTATAGTATGCAGTAGAAAAACCCCTTCATCTTTAAGTAAGCTGCAAACTTTTTTCATAAATGTACGGTAGTTTTTGTACCCCACGTGCTCAAACATACCGATTGAAACAATATGGTCAAATTTTTCATCGACATCGCGATAATCTTGCACTCGAATTTCTACTGGCAGCCCTTTAGTTATTTCACGACCAAGTCTAGCCTGTTCTTCTGAGATGGTTATTGCTACTACTTCGGCACCATATTTCTCAGCAGCGAATTTTGCAAAACCACCCCATCCGCCACCGATATCTAAAACTCTATCTCCTTTTTTAAGTCCTATTTTTTGACACACCAAATCAAGCTTGGCCTCTTGTGCCTGTTCCAGTGTTTGTGCATTTTTCCAATAACCGCAGGTGTACACCATTCTTGGACCCAACATTAGTTTGTATAAATCATTCCCGATATCGTAGTGTTCTTCTCCTACTTGCGTGGCACGTCGTATACTCTGTAAATTAAACAACCGAGCCTTCAGTACATGCCAAAGCATCCCTATCTTTCGAAATTCAAGGCGTATTTGGGAATGATGTAACTTTTTGAAAAATGATGATAAATCTTCAACATCCCACCATCCATCCATGTAACTTTCTCCTACTGCTAAACTTCCCCCAGAAAAAGCACGCTTGAACGTATTTTTGTTTTTTATCTGAATATCCCACGGGTCACCACCATTAACTGTAATGCCAACAGACTCGAGTAATTCTGTACCTCTTTGAACATCGCTCATACATAAAATATAACAAACTCTGGCTTAAGCGTGTACGTTGTCAGACAAGTATTTGCGTGGTATATTCTCTCTACGCCCAGTTGCTCTTAGGGCGTTTCTTTTATAATGCACGATGAAGTACGAATTAATGAAAGCATTCGCGTACCCGAGGTACGTGTTGTTGGTCATGACGGTGAAAACCTAGGTATAATGACCACAAAGGAGGCTTTCGCTAAGGCACAGGAGTTAGGATTGGATCTCATAGAGGTTTCTCCCAAAGCTCGACCACCCGTTGCTCGGATAACCGACTATGGAAAATACAAATACGATTTAAAAAAGAAAGAAAAAGAGATTAAGGCAAAAGCTCACGTTACTGAAACCAAAGTGGCACAAGTCAAAATTGGAACAAGTGAGGGCGACCTAACTCGAAAAGCAAAAAAAGTTGGCGAATGGCTCGGTCAAGGACATCGTGCCAAAATAGATTTATTTCTATGGGGGCGATATAAATATATGGAATTTTCGTTCCTTAAGGAACGACTAGAAAAATTCCTTGCAATCATCCCTGAATCATATAAAATTGCCGACGCAATCAAAAAAAGCCCAAAAGGACTTACGGTAGTTATAGAGCCAGATAAAAGTGGGAAAAAAGGACCAAAAAAGTCCGAAGAAAAAGAACATGAAAACAAATAAATCATATTCAAAGCGACTTAGAGTTACGAAAAACGGTAAGATTATTGCACGTAAACCTGGGCAAAACCATTTTAATGCAAAAAAGAAAGGTAGTGAACGTATGACAGACAAGCGTACAGTGAATTTAAAGATGACAAATAAAAATCGCGGACGATTTCTTCCGGGAAAACCAACTAAATAACCTATACAAATTTATGGCATCCCAGTACCACACATTCCGCTTCACTTCATGTGGCTACGGGACAGGCGATTAAAACTTACTTCAATAATTAAATTATCATGGCACGAGTAAAACGAGGAACAACTTCATTAAAGACACGGAAAAACGTACTTAAACAAGTTAAGGGTTATAACTTTGGTCGTTCAACAAAAGAACGCCAAGCGCGTGAGGCTATTGCGCACGCAGGTAACCACGCATTCGCACATCGTCGTCGCAAAAAAGGCGACTTCCGTCGATTGTGGACTGTGAAGCTTAATGCTGCACTACGCCCTCTTGGACTTACCTATAGCAAATTTATCGACACGCTTACCAAGAAAAATGTGTCGCTTGACCGAAAAGTTCTATCAGAAATCGCTCACGAACAACCTGAAACGTTCAAACGAATTGTTGAAACAATAAAGTAAATAGCTTATAGCTTTGAAATGATAACCTAGTATTA
>JAESTJ010000060.1 GCA_016763615.1 Minisyncoccota bacterium
AGATAACACCCGATATTTTTTTACAGAAGCTTCCCGAAACAACTCACCTGTCAGTTGCTGATACCGATTATTTGAAAGAACTTTTTGTTGAACAAGGTTTGTCGGTAACTGCGTTGAATAATTACCTTACCTGCCCGTGGAATTTCTTTTACAGTAACCTCATTCGTATTCCTAAAATTCCAAATAAACACATGGTGTTTGGTACTATTATTCATCGTGCACTCAACTCATTTTTTGGTGGTAAAGAGGTTGGCACTAAAGAAACACTACTGAGTTCGTTTAAGGAGGCATTGGAAAGAACTGCGCTTTCAGGTGCTGCGTACACAGAGATAGAAGAACGAGGAGTTGAAGCTCTTACAGGGTGGTTTGATGAGTACGAGGGAATCTGGACTAAAGAAACACTAAATGAGTATCGTGTGAATTCCGTTGTAGAGCTACCTCTGGAAGAGTTGCCACAGCTTCGCGTGCGGGGGGATTTGGACAAACTAGAAATATATCCCGATGGAGTTACTGTGGTAGATTATAAAACTGGAGCACCAAAATCTCGTAATCATCTTTTAGGTAACACCAAAGCGAAAGGCTCAGGAAATTATTTCAGGCAGTTAGTTTTTTATAAGATGCTTTTGGACGCTGAGGGCAAGCATGTAATGAAGCGAGGACTAATTGACTACATTCAACCTAAGAAAACGAACGGGAAGTATGTAACCGAGATGTTTGATATTACTGGAGTCGAAGTAGACTCAGTGATGAAAGAGATAACGCAAATGACTAAAGAGGTACTCAGTATGTCTTTTTGGGATACTCGATGTGATGAATATAAAAAAGGAAAAGGTGATTGTGAGTACTGTTCCTTACGAGATCTGATGCAATAAAAAAGCGGCCATTTGGCCGCTTTTTTGTAAATCTTCTTTCTCCCTACTTACTCAGAAAGAAGTTGGTCGATAACTTGCTTCATTACTTCAAATGGTTGGCCACCTTCAAGTGGGAATTGTTCACCACCTGAAAGAATGATGTTGTGGGAGTTCCACGTGCGCCTGCTGCAGCTGCTTCTTCGAAGTCAGCTTGGACGCGATCTGCCATAGCTCCGCTATCGAGACATGTGTTAAATGCTGCAACATCAAGACCTGCGAACTTTGCAATTTCAGGCAGTAACGCTAGGTCGAGACCATCGTTACTTGGAGTTATTTCAAATAATCTATCAATATATTTCCAGAACCCTTCATTTCCACCGAGTTCAGCTGCACATTCTGTTGCCTCAGCCTCTCGAGGTGCTTTGGAGTGGAGTTGTGCGAGTGGGAAATGTCGATATACCCAAGCCACGTCTTCGTCAGCGTACTCATCTACGATTCTTTGCAGCGTTTCGTGGTGATTCTTACAGAAAGGACATTCCGTATCTGAGTATTCAACAATAACTACTTTAGCATCAGGACTTCCCTTTATATGGTCGTCTGATTGTACTCCGGCAATTGGCACAGTAGGTTGTGCATCTGCTGCTGCGTTATCTCCTCCGGCTGGAGCTGTACCTCCACCACTCCCTAGGGCAAAGAAGAGTGCAATCGCAATTAGTACGCCTGCTGCAACTATAGCAATAGGGATTGCAAAGTTTCCTCTTTCAGCATTATTGAATAATGTCATAATAAATTCTCTTAGTTTTATTTTATAATTAATGTTGTAGGATTGTAGCATACATGTTTGACGCTGTTATCTGGACAAATATATTACTCGGTGTTGTACAAGGCCTCACTGAATTTCTTCCCATATCATCATCTGGGCATCTAATTCTTGCACGAGAAGTATTTGGAGTAGTTGGTGAATATGACTTAGCTTTTGATGCACTGCTCCACTTTGCTACGGCTTTGGCAATAGTTGCATACTTTTGGCGTGACATTTTGAAACTTCTTGCAGCAGCTACAAAACTTCCTGAAACGATTTTAAAAAAAGCAGAGCTTACAGAAAATCAAACCATGGTGGTAGCTCTTATCGCGGGTACAGTACCTGCAGTCATCCTTGGTCTACTTCTTGAGGACCTTATTTCAACTGCATTTCGCAATCCACTCTTGATAGCAGCTACACTGGTGTTTGGCTCAGTAATTATGTATCTAGCTGAAAAGTATCAGGGGCGCTCTTTGCTAGCCAACTCAAAATTTAGAGGTGGGTGGAAGCAGGGTTTGATTATTGGTTTATTTCAGTCACTTGCATTAATCCCAGGAACAAGCCGCTCGGGGATGACTATTTCTGCAGGGTTACTTTTTGGCATGGAGCGTTTCGCCGCTGCGCGTTTTGGATTTCTTCTCGGAGTACCATTACTACTTGGTGCAGGAGCAAAAAAGGCTCTAGAAATTGGTCTAGGAGAAATAACAGTAGTTATGGCTGCTGGAGTAGCTGCAGCTTTTGTGGTCGCATTGTTAGTGATTCACTTCTTACTTAAGTTTTTGCGGAATCATACATTACATATTTTTATTATATATCGATTCGTTTTGGCATTTGGAATTATCATCTTGTTCCTCTAGTCAACGGGCATCTTGAAGTGTCTTGACTCTATTTCAGTACTTGGGTATAAAGAAGGTACATGCGCTTTAGGATGAAAGCACATGGAGGAGGAAGCGATGGAAGATAAGATTCTTCGGATACTCGGTTTGCTGTTTATGCAGGCAGGAGGTTTGCTTGTCTGGTTTGGGGAAGTTCTTTTAGGCGAAAAGTTTTATGAGACCCTACAACTCGAGACAATTGTGTATGGGGAGATGTTTCCTCTACAGAAAGTCAACCAACTCGTTTTGGGCGCCATGACATTTGCCAATATTCCAATTGAGAAATGGCAGGAGAATCTCCAGCTCTCTGAGAGTTTTGAGGTCATAGGAATCTCCTTTTTCGCGATTGGTCTTATCGTGTATTTTTACGGAAAATGGTTGCGGCCCTAGACGGAAGTAGGCGTTGGACTCACATACGGGCCCAGCGCCTAATTTTTTGGTTGCGTAAGACGTTGTTAAAACGGCAGTGTATGTGTGAGGGTAGAGGCCTCTTTGTCTCCCCATTTACTGGTATCTAATTGAATATCTTTTATTTTACTAAGGTCTTTATACTTAACTTTTCCGTGCTTCATCGCATATTCGTAGACATTTTTGGTTACTTTCACATCTTGGATACAGTAGTCGATAACTTTTTGTTTTTCGCCGGCGTGCCACCATGTAATGGCTTGTAGACCATGGCCGCTTTTCTTTTCTCCAAGTGTTGCCTGTGCAACAGCATCAAGTTTTATGCGACGTCCAAGGGACGCGTGAATTTCTTTTAATAAGTCGAGACTCTTTATTGTAGTTAGGTCGCCGGGATAGTATTTATCTAACAGAGGAATATCAAAATGATCAGAATTGTAGCCTATGAGCATGTCAGCTCCTTCGATAAATTTCCACAGCTTAGAAAAATCTTCTTGAAGGAACGAATGGTATTCATCGGTTGCAGAATCGTGCAAACAGACTACTGAAATATCCAAGTCAGCTGGGTTACCCGAGCCTACATCACTAAAAGTATTGCTCGTTTCAATATCAAATACAATTTTACGCATGCTTGAAGTTTAGAGTTCGTGGGTGAAGATGTGGTCGGCAATATCGTTTATTTCAAGTTCTGTTTGGTCACCACTTTCTAAATGTTTAACAGAAAGTTTTCCGCTCTCCATTTCTTTTGTGCCAATGCACGCTACAAAAGGAACTGATTTCTTGTCAGCTAATTTTATTTGGTCACCAACTTTTTTGTAAGAGTAGTTTACCGCTACGTTAATGTCTTCCTCGCGTAGTTGTTGCGCCACCTTGTCGGTGAATTCAGTTGCGTTTTCAGAGAGTATACAAAGCATGAGATCTGTAGGAGAGACATATTCAGGAAGGAGGTCGTGTATATCTAGAAAATCTTTCATAGTCACGTCACCAAGCGCAAAGCCAACAGTGGGGATGGCGTCAGCTCCAAACATTTCAACGAGAGCGTCATAACGCCCGCCTCCGGCAAGAGAACGATTGTTTTCTTTACTCGTATCAAACACTTCAAATACCATTCCTGTGTAATAGTTGAATCCACGAACGACAGAAGTGTCGATAACTGCATTCACAATTCCAAGAGACTGAAGGCGTACACGTAGGTTTTCAAGCAAAGGATTTGTCGCAGCACTATCGAGCAACTCGAGAAGTTGTATAGATTTGTCAGCGGTGAGTTTCTCAAGCTCACTTTCAAAATTATCTAACTTTGCACGCTTATCGAGAAGTGACATAACACTTTTTCGAGTCCCTGCGTCTATACCGACTTCGTCAAAAATATGCTCAAAGACTCGTCTGTCGTTAATACGAATTTCAAAATCTGCTTCTGTTGCACCAAAAGCAATAATAAGTTTGTGTGCGAGGGAGATTATTTCTACATCTGCATCTTGGCCCGCAACACCAAACAAATCAGCATTCAATTGCCAAAATTCGCGAAGGCGACCACGTTGTGCTCGCTCGTAACAGAAGCAGTTAGGCATTGAGTACCACCGTAGTGGAAAACCAAGTTCACGCGATTTCCCTGCAACCATACGCGCCACCGTGGGTGTCATTTCTGGGCGCAAGGTTACTTCTCGTCCACCGCGGTCTTCAAAAGTGTATGTTTGTTCAGTTACTATTTCATCACTTGTTTTTGTTTTGTAGAGTTCAGCAGGTTCAAGAATAGAAGCATCGTATGCTTCGTAACCAAAGGATTCGCATACTTGTGAGAGTGTATTCACAATATAGTCGTGAACAAACTTGTCTTTTGGGTAAAAGTCACGCACTCCTTTGTAGCTGTCTGTTGAAAGTTTCATCGTATGGCATATAGTACCAAAAAAGCCAAAAGGTGTCTTGCGGAGGAACTTAGTAGGAAATAGCTTTTAATCTCTATTCGCTCTCAGAAGGGCGTTGATCTTTATTATATTCAAACTTGTCTTTGTGTTCAGTAGTTAAATCTATACGCTCTAAAATTGCATTGCGAACATAACTTGGGTTGGGGATTCCTTTTATAAGATAAAAGCTCGCAACTGGTCCAGCTGTTTGAATTTGAAGATTTCCAAAACCAAAAATAGTCGCAAAAATACCATGCATTTCAACTTTAATATCTTGGACGCGCTCAATTCGTAGGGTTGATATATCACGTTTAAAAAGGTGTATTTGGTCGATATTTATAATTCGCTTGTCAGTTACTATCCAGATGTCGAGGTAATAGTTCGTCCATACAGTGAAAAGCATCATCCAAATAGCGAGAAGCCACATTGCAGTAAAGAATGCAGGTACCGCAGCGTGTACTGACACAAAGGGAGCTACGAACGTTACGAAAATAAAAGGGATAATACCAATGACTACGATACCTATTGAATCCATAAAATGAATAAACCAGTGTTTTCGAACTACCAAAAGGACCTTTTCTTCTGGTTGTAATCTTATATTTTGTGGGAGCGCTCGTTGCATAGTTTTAGAGAGTAGAGAGTGTTACGACACTTACCAGCATTGAAAATATGAACACAGCACTTATAACGATATACGCCAAGGTTGCCATTATGGTAGTGCGTTTATTCATACTAAAAGTAAACCAGTGATAAATAAGTACAGCACTGTAGACTATAAAGAAAAGTATCATTGCTAAGAAAATAGCCATCCACACCGAAGAGTTGAGTCCTGTTACAGCAGAACTGGCTTGTGCTACGGCTATGCCTGTGTGAATATCCATGATGTCTACGTAATGTATATAGTACAGCGCTATGCGGGATATACAAAGAAAATCAAAAGTAAAATTCTGTGTGAAGAGGTCAAATAAAGGTATGGGTCTCGGCCTTTTTGCAAATAAGCCTATTCTTGATGGGGAATTTATTATCGAATACACTGGGGAGCTAATTTCTACCGAGGGCGCTGATTCACTCTCTACCAAATATCTTTTTGCGATTGATGAGAACTATACCTTTGATGGTTCAGACAGAAAAAATATAGCTCGTTACATAA
Organism: Minisyncoccota bacterium; assembly: GCA_016763615.1. Lineage (GTDB taxonomy): Bacteria > Patescibacteriota > Minisyncoccia > Phycocordibacterales > UBA2100 > UBA2100. The sequence continues at coordinate 5,982 of JAESTJ010000060.1, forward strand.
ACCACCTATGCACGCCAAATATAGAAGCGCAGATTGAAGCGGGAGAGATAAAGTTTTTTGCGTTACAAAATATCAAAGAGGGAGAAGAGTTTGGATACGATTATGGAAAGGAGTATTTTAAGCAGTTTATAAAACCTAGAGGCTGCAAATGTCCGTCATGCCGTTTAGGCAATTAAAAAAATAACTTTGGTAACTATAAAGAGAATCACCGACACTCACTCCAAAGGCCACGTCCACTATCTTTAGCATTTCTTTCAAGTTCTTTCAGTTCAGTTTGTTGTGCAACGTCAGGTGGAAAAGTAATCGCGAGTGCGAAACCTTCATTGACTAGTATTTCATTTATAGAAGTATTTTTATTAATAGATGAGGAGGACTCGTCAATATATACATATCGTAATAGCCGTCCATATCTGTCCATTTCAGAAACATCTTTTTCCATTCGCACCGATTTACCAAGAACAAGTTGTTCATTTCGTGTCTTTGCTTCGAATGCGAAACACTCGCTATTTTCTGCATTTCCGCGAAATTCAGGAGTGTCGATACCTATATAGCGCACTTTGGTGCCGCCTGTTACTACTACCGTGTCACCATCGAGTACACGAGTAACTACAACACGCTCATCTTTAGATATGAGCGGTTCTATTGTATTTGCTGGAGAGGTGACTGCCCAAAGTATGAATGCTACTCCAGAAAGTAACGCAGCGCCTATTAGTCGTAGTGCCATGCGGGAAGTATACCCAGCACTAACTTTTCTGTCTACTAACGTCTACTAACGTCGAATATGCATGTATGAAAGTATATGAATACTAGCGATTGATCGCTAGTATTGAGAAGCTAGTGCTGGGCATACCATGAAGGAATTAACTCTAGAGCTAGCTCTAGAGTTAATTCTGTTCACCCATGAAGAATTATTCGCGTATGCGCCAGCCAGTGTAGAAAATTCGCCACACCGTTCCCCCTAGAATAAGAATGAGAGCAAATATCATAATTGCACCAATTAGTAAGTTGGAGTCGTGAATACCAACCATGGCAAAACGAATACCATCTACGAAGTAAAAGAAGGGATTAAATATGGCTACTTTTTGAGCGGCTTCAGGCAGCATATCGAGGGTATAAAACATGCCACCAAGGAATGAGAAAGGAAGGATGATGAAAGTACTAAGTACGTTGAGTTGCTCAAAGCTCTTTGCTACTAATCCAGTGATGATTCCTAATAGACCAAATACTATTGAAACGCCCAAGATATAGAAAATAAAGAGAGGGAAGCTTTGCATCTGCACTGCTCCAAAAAGTAAGCCCATAAGTAGAATAACGATTCCAACAGTAAATGCTCGAGCAACAGCACTGAGTACTGTTCCTATCATAATTTCGAAATATGAAAGGGGAGCAACCAGCAACTCTTCTATAGTTCGAGCCCATTTTGCAAAGTATGTAGAACTTGATGCTTGTGAGAAAGCAGAAGTTAATACGTTCATAATTAAAATACCAGGAAATACAAACACAATGTATGAGACACCACCGATTTCATCGATACGAGCACCCACGACGGTTCCAAAAACAAAAATAAATAATGAGGCAGAAATAAGTGGACTGAAGATAGTTTGAACAACCACCCGAAAAGTACGTTCAATCTCTCGTCGCATTAATGTGTAGAGTCCTATCCAATTCATACTTTATTTTTACCAGTTAATTCAAGATAGACATCTTCAAGTTTTTTACCGCCCGCAAGCATTTTCTCTTTCGAACCTGCGGCTACTATTTTTCCTCCGTCGATAAATGCAAAACGATCAGCCAAAAGCTCAACTTCTTCGAGATAGTGTGAGGTAAGAAGTATAGTTTTGCCGGCACGTGAAAGTTCTTGGAGGTAACTCCATAACTCACGACGTAATTCTACATCTACTCCAGCGGTCGGTTCATCAAGAATAAGGAATTCAGGGACGTGTACAAGTGCTCGTGCAAGAACAACACGTCGTTTTAATCCTCCTGAGAGTTCTGAAAAGACCTTATCTTTATGCTCTTGTAATCCAAATTGGTCGAGCAATTCTTCTACGCGCTTTTCCCGCTTTTCTTTTCGTAAACCGTAGTAACCAGCGACATAATCAAGCGTGCTTGATACTTTACTAAATATATCGACGTTAAATTCCTGAGGAGCGACACCGAGTGTTTTTCGTGACTCGCGATAGTCTTTTTCTACATCAAATCCAAATGTTTTAATACTTCCACTGGTTATCTTGTTTACTCCAACAATACAATTTATAAGAGTCGATTTTCCAGCACCGTTTGGTCCTAAGAGTCCCAAAAAGGCGCCGCGAGGCAATGTAAGTGATATACCATCAACAGCAACTACTTTCTTTTTGCCATACGTTTTATGTAAATTTTTTATTTCAAGTGCAGGTGTTGTATCCATATAAATATGAGTGGGCAGTATACCCAGCACTAACTTTTCTGTCTACTGATACAACACCGCCTGTATTTTATTAAAAGTTAGTGCTGGGTATGGCATATGCTATACTTTGCCCAGTTTTCGAGATTAGTTTGCAATATGCAGCAATCGAGTCGACATTGAAAACATACTAGCAACAAACAAAAAAACTAACACAATGGATAACGAACGAAAAATGTTCACCGGTAACTGGAAGTGTGGTGGCTGCGGAGGAGCGATTACAGAACTTCCGTTTGAACCTGATCCAGCACGAGCGGATTCACTGAAGTGTATGGATTGTCACAAGAAAGGACAGTCTGATCGCCCTGAGAAGGCCATGCATGAAGGTAACTGGTCGTGTGCCGATTGTGGCGGAGCTATCACAAGCTTGCCATTTGAACCACGAGACACCAGTAATTTGAAGTGTCGTGACTGTTTCCGCAAGTAGGAAGTGGTTGAA
>JAESTJ010000061.1 GCA_016763615.1 Minisyncoccota bacterium
ATTGAAAAAAATATGAGTACGTATTTTGAGCAGGCGGGAGCTATACTCGATATGGCGAAGGTTGAAAAAAGACATAACTCAGAATGGTTACACAAACTTACCTATCTCGAAATTGGAGAGCACGCGAATCAATTCTCAGTAGCCGACTTTACTGCACGCGATAATATTAAACGACGTTTAGACGCTGGCAAAAGAGTTTCACTTCGTGAAATACTTTATCCGTTAATGCAGGGATACGACAGCGTGGCAATCGAGGCGGATGTTGAGCTCGGCGGAGTTGACCAACGATTCAACCTTCTTGCTGGACGTACATTGCAGGAGCATTTCGGACAAGAAGCTCAAAATATTGTTATGACTCCATTAATTGATGGTACTGATGGACGCAAAATGAGTTCTAGCTGGGGAAATACAGTGAACCTTACTGAGTCAGCATCAGAAATGTATGCAAAAATTATGCGCACCAACGATGAGGTAATGCCAATGTACTTTACTAATCTCACTCGTATACCAATACAGGAAGTACACGAAATTATAGAAGGATTGAAGAGTGGAGCTCTGAATCCTCTCGACACAAAAAAAAGATTGGCATATGAAATAGTTTCCCTATTTCATAATGCGGTAGTAGCAGAAACTGCACAAAAAGACTTTGTCTCCTCTGTTCAGAAAGGAGATACTCCAGAAGAAGTAAAAAGGACTACGGCAAAAATAGGAGAAAAATTACATGAAGTGCTTGAGCGAGAAGATGTGACAAGTTCAAAAACTGAATTTAGACGTCTTATCGAAGCGGGTGCGATTACTAACAAAACGAATGATGAAAAAATCACAGACATTGATGCAGCTGCACGACCGGGGGTATACAAAATAGGGAAACATCGATTTTTAGAAATACAATCCTAATAAAAGTCGAGCTATCCTCGGCTTTTTTATTAGAAACTCTCGCTTTCCCGAAAAGGAACATCGGGAGTATCGTCTTCACTGTCGCCCCACACACTGTCTTCATTCTCATCGTCCTCCTCAGCCTCTTCATTACCTAAAGACTCTGTATTATCAAGATGTTTATTATCATATTTTCCAAATGCTTCTTGTAAACTATTTTCTTCTTCCATAAGTATTGTGTAGATAAAGCAATATATGTGCACTTTCTTACAGCGCACGCATATTTTTAACAAATTATAAAAGTTTTTCAAGAGTGCATAAGATGTGGACAAGGTATAGAGATGTGGGGAGAAATACTTTTATATTGTGGACAAGGTGCCTATAAGGGTAGGGTTATGAGGATAATCCTGTGGACAAACTATCTAGTTTCTGTGGATAGTGAATGCGCTTGTTGCGGATATCGCTTTTAGTTCGGCTTAAAATAACGGCTGTAGCTTGTTTCATAAAATTCACAGTACTAGGCACTGCTAAAATTTAACTCAACTGCGCTTCGCTCGCTATTTTTTCACCGCACTACTTAAAAGCGATATCCACAAAAAGCGCTGTGTGTAAGTGCCACAGCAATAGCGTCATACTCATCATCGTAGCGAATTTCTTTGTTGATATCTATAAGGTGATGCAGCATTGAAGCAACTTCTTTCTTGCTAGCGCGGCCACTTCCGCCAACAGCAGCCTTTATCTGTGGAGGGGTATATTCAAACGTTTGTACATTTTTTGAACGAGCTACGTACAAAATTACTCCTCGAACAGCGGCAACGTCCATCGCTGTTTTTTGATTTGTATTAAAAAATATATTTTCAAGCGCTAGATGGTCTGGCTTGTGTTTAGTTATAACACTCTGTAATTCCTCACCCAGTAATAGAAGGCGTTCGTGAAAAGGGAGTTTTGAATCGGTTTGGAAACACTGGCTGTACAGAAGGAGTTCTTTTTGAGTAGTTTTCTCTACCACTGCGATACCTAAACGCTCATACCCAGGGTCAATTCCAATAATTTTCATTAATAACAGTATACCAACTACAAAATCTCTTCACATTTATGCTGCGTTGGTATATACATCCTGAACATCATCGTGCTCATCGAGCGCTTCCATAAGAGCTTCTAGTTTTGTGCCGTCTTCTCCTGAGATTTCTACAGTGCTGTTTGCATCCCATCCATCGGCGATGTTAGCAGACTTGGTGAATGCCCATGCAGCACTCCCTGGAGTTGCTAACTCATATCCTAGCTTTGAAAGCATGTGTCGAATTTCAGCTCCAGTACGGTTACGGTTGTCTGTCACGATTTCAATAAGTACCGCGGTTCCTCCTGGCCCGTACATTTCATAGAGCATTGATTCAAGTGCCACACTTTCTTCAGAGCTTCCCTTTGCAACAGCTCGGTCGATGTTGTCTTTTGGCATACTCACTGCTTTTGCAGAATCAATTGCTGCGCGCAAACCAGCAGATGAGGTGTCGCCATTAGCTTTCTTTGACTCGATTGCGATAAGGCGAGCCATTTTCCCAAAGATTTTACTTTTAGCAGCATCGGTGGCAGCTTTTTTGTGTTTAATTTTTGACCATTTATTGTGTCCTGACATGGTAATCAGATTCTACAATAATCAGCAGCGCAATGAAAGAAAAGCGAGTCTGATGCGTCTTTGATATCATAGGGACATGCAAGTGGAAAAAGAATTCACACAAGCGTATGAGGAGTATGCGGATTCGCTCTTTCGGCACTGCTATTTCCGCGTGTCGAGTCGTGAGCGGGCTCTAGAAATAACACAGGAAGCTTTTATGAAAACATGGGACACAGCAAATAGAGGTACCGAAATACAAAATTACCGCGCGTTTCTGTTTCGAGTGCTCAACAACCTTATTATTGATGAATACCGTAAGAAAAAGAGCTCCTCACTTGATGCGCTTCTCGAAAAAGAGGGAGTAAACGAGGGACATTTCGATGAGCTACAAACAGGAGGTCTTGAAGAAGAGATTGGAAAGATAGAATTAAATTTCCAATCCGGACAACTTGAACAAGCACTAAAAAAACTACCGGAAACGTATCGTACTGTTGTAGTAATGCGCTATATAAATGAATTACGTCCAAGTGAAATAGCGGACATTTTAAATGAAAGTGAAAATACAGTGTCGGTGCGTATTAATCGCGGTTTGAAAAAACTTAGGGAGCATATGCCTGCCTGTGCGATGCACGCAGACAGGCCCACTACATAATATGGAAAAATTTAAGAACACAATGAAAAATATTGGAGAAAGCGTACAGCTTACAGAACGTGAGAAAAGTTCCATGCTTGGGCGGATTTCAGAATATATAAAGCACACTCCGCTACGTTCACAGCACGAAAACGTACGTCCATCCATACGTACGTGGAGCGTCAGTTTATACTCGCAACGCTTTAGTGCAGGACTCATTGTTGTCGCTATTCTCTTCACCTCAGGAGTCGGAGTTTCATTTGCGTCCACTGCAGCTCTCCCTGGAGATGCCCTCTATGCAGTAAAGCAAATTCGTGAAGAAGTCACCCAGCGATTGATAGTGAGCGATGTAAAGCGAGCAGAGTATGCCGTTGAGCGAACCCACATACGTTTACAAGAGGCAGAGGCGCTAGCGGTGAAAGGCAAGCTGACTCCAAAGACAGAGGCGCTGGTTACCGCAAAATTTGAAGAACTCGAAGATAGAGCTCAAGTGCACATTGCTTTTCTAGACAAGAGTAAACCAGCGCGAGCTGAAGCACTTCGTGTGACTCTTGCTATTGGAACAGCGGCACGAGCCGAAACGCTCGCTATTCGTTCCGAGAAAGCCAGTGAGAGGGAAAATGAAGCACGTACACGCATAGCGCTTGCAGTGCACAGAATAGAAAATGATGATTCAAACGAAGAAAAGTCTTTAGCGGTTGTTTCGACATTGCGCGTGGAGTCATTGGTAACAAATGATGAAGCGGAAGAGAGTTCTAGCGAGAGTTTCGCTGATGCAAATAAAATTCTGACAGCTCCAGTTCCGACGAGAGTAAGTAGTGAGGTACAAGAGGCGTCTAAACCTAAGTTGGCAATTTCCGTGTTAGTGAAAACCCTTAACGCACAGAAGAAAATCCTTGAAGATATCTATAAAGATACAAAGGAAGAAGGCAATCGTAAAAAAATAAAGAGAGTGCTTGAGCGTATTACTAAAAAACAAGTGGAAATAACTCGAGCGATTCGCCTTGGTCAAATGCAAAGAGCCGAAAGAATAGTCCGTGAAGAATTAGGAATCCTGTACAAAACTCTAGCGGCACTTGAGGCCCAAATTGATATTGAGCGAGTTTTCCCAATACTGGAGCCAGTAGAGGAGAGGAGTGTAAAGGTTGAACCTACTATCGAAGAAGAAAACGAACCTACAGAACCTTTCGATAGTGAGATTAGGGAAATAAAGACACTGCCTGTTCCGAGTACAGATGCAGTTCGATAGATAATTGAAGCTACTGCACCGTGGAGCCAAAACACCTAAGCCGCTAAAACGCGGAGCGTTTTAGCGGTTTATATATACGAAAGTAAGGGGTGTAAAACAAAAAACAACACCACAATACGTGATGTAAAGTGGTGTAGATGAGTCTGGAAGGAGTAACTAACTCCCTCCAGATCATGAAGCAAAAGCAACAACTTTTATTCCGAGAGTGGAATTTTAAGAAATGAGATATCAACTGAGTAATTGAGATCTGCATTCAGTTAAGGACTCTCCGATTTGGAATGAGTCACGCATCACTGGAAATCTGCTTCCAGATAATGTGAAATGTTTCCTTCCAGATAATGCACTCCAGAGTAGCGCGTTAGTAATGCGAGTTTCGCCGAATCGAGATACGGCACGCTCTACTGTCCTAATA
>JAESTJ010000008.1 GCA_016763615.1 Minisyncoccota bacterium
AAACTTTACGATATTTTACTACTAACATGATAATTTAATTACAAACTGATTTAATTTTTCTGCCTGCCCCGTAGCTAAACGAAGCGAAGCGGAGTTTATGGTACTGGGGTATGTGACTACTAACATATGCTTTTTTTAAAATTATATTATTTATCTCGCTTCCATTCCGATTTGGTGCCACTTCTTTGGTTCTCAGCCATAGCTAATTCTTCTTGAATCCCGTCGATTAAATCATACCCTTTTGCTTCTTCTAGGGTAACCCACTCGAACGATTCATCTTCGTCACTGAGTGTAACCTCGCCAGAAGTATAGTCGGCTACGCACGCTATAACCATTGAGGGACTTCCGTCGTCGTGCACGGTAGCCAAACTTGTAACGTACTCAATGTTGTCGATCTCGATTCCCACCTCTTCCTGCACTTCTCGTCGCAAGGTTCTTTCTAAAACATTGTACCTATAGAACTCGGTATCCTTTGGTAGTTGTAAATAATCATCTGCTTCTAATCTTCCTCCAGGAACTGTCCACATGCTGGGAAAACGTTTTTTGTCTGGTGATCGCTTAGTAATTAAATACTTTCCGTCTTTTATGATTATGACTGTGATTACTATTTCGTGAAGATATTTGCTTTCGGTGCTCATATTATTCCTCTACATGTTCTACTTTTTCTTCATCTTTCTTACGTGCACGTAGAATAAAAAATCGAACGACTAAAATTATACTCCAAAGCAAGAAGGCTCCTGTAGCAAGTGGTAGTGTCATTAATGCGAACCATCCTGCGACAAACATGCCAGACAGTAACCCGCCGAGGTTAACCCCTAATAGAATACAGGCACTCGCTGACCCTTCATTAAGCGTACATCCCCCTGCTGAGGCAATCCCGCTTGAGATAAGAACAGAAAGAACCGGAGCAATACCGAAGAGTACTATCGCTGCGTATACGCTGTATATGGTTTTCTTATTCATATTATTTTCTCAACCCTGTTCCAAACAGGAACTTAGCCACACCCTTGTTTTCATAATCTCCAAGAGCAAGAAGGAAGGTGCGACTTATAGTAATCGCGGTAAGCATAGAAATGATTACCCCAATACCAAACACCAGTGCAAACCCTTCTACGAGTGACGTACCAAACCAGAATAGAATTACGGCAGTAATAATACTTGAAAGGTTACCGTCACGAATTGATAGCCACGCTCGTTTGAATCCGTCTTTAACGGCGTTGTTTGTCCATTTACCTTCGAGTAACTCTTCTTTCATGCGCTCAAATATGAGAATGTTCGCATCTACCGCCAGACCGATGGAGAGTATAAATCCTGCAAGACCTGCTGCAGTAAGGGTGATAGGGACAAGTTTAAAAATAGCTAACATCAGAGTTATATATACGGTTAGAGAAACAACGGAAAGTAATCCAGGCAAGCGATACCATAGCAACAGAAAGAGCGCTACAGCTGCAAGACCCCAGAGCCCTGCTTCGACTCCTTTAAAAAGAGTCTCTGCACCCAGTGAGGCCCCAATGGTTTGGCTTGAGAGAAGTTCAATAGGAAGCGGCAGTGCACCGAAGTTCAATTTTCGTACAAGTTCACGTGCTTCTTCTGGCTGGAAACCCCCTGAAATTACAGCGCTTCCGCCACTGATTTTCTGGTTAATGACTGGGTTTGAAATAAGCTGCCCATCGAGGAAGATTCCAAATATTTCTCCAACGTGCTCCCCAGTGAACTCGCTGAATATCTTCCCCCCTTCGCTTGTAAAATCGAGTATTACGACAGGTTCATTAGAAAGCCCTCCACCGGATCCCCCCTGCCCAAACTGAAGATTTGCTCGGTCAAGATGCGCTCCGGTAAGAACCGCTGGACCAAAATTGTCATCAAATGAAATTTCAGCGACTCCATCTTCTCCAACGACAAGGTCCTGAGTACTAATAGATTGCTGCAAACGAAACTCAAGCACCGGTGTTGCACCGATGAGATCGATAGCTTCTTGCGTATCGGTGACTCCCGGAAGTTCAATAATGAGACGCTCTTGTGCCTCACCTGAAAGCAGGCCACTGCGCTCTGTTTGAACTATGGGTTCAGAAACGCCGAACAAGTTCACACGTCGTTCAATAGTATCGCGTAATGACGCCATAGATTCGCGTACATCTTCAGGTGCTAGCCGCGATGTATCTGCCTTGTACACGAGGTGCGTTCCTCCTGAGAGATCAAGTCCGAGTTTAAATGCGAAGTTGCCTCCTTGCGCTTCTGATGAAAATATAAACCACCCTACTCCTGAAGCGGCTATTAAAATTGCAAGTGCTATTAGTCTTTCTTTCCACATATGTATGGGCGGCATTATAGCCTAAACTCTAGATTATGGCTATGAACCACGTTTAAAGAGAATGGTTTTAAGAGTAAGAGCCGCTATATGGAAATCAAGCCAGAGACTACGCTCTTTAATATAGTATAAGTCGTATGAAAGCTTCTCGGTGGTCGCATTCACGTCTACCTCGCCGTGCGAGTGATTATCATGTTTTATCTGTGCCCAGCCTGTAAGACCTGGCTTCACTAAATGCCGTAAGTTGTAGTGAGGAATATTTTTTCGATACTCATCAACGAGTGCTGGTAGTTCTGGACGAGGTCCCACAAACGACATCTCTCCTTTCAGAACACTCCACAGCTGAGGAAGCTCGTCGAGCCGCGTACGTCGCAATATACGACCAGTGCGTGTTACAGAATGCATTGTTTTAAGCACTTGTTGCCCGACATCAGTCCCCGTCATACTACGAAACTTTACGAATGTGAATTTTTCTCCTCCAACTCCTATACGCTGAGTAGAGTAGAATATAGGGCCCTTACTTTCTAGCTTTATGGCGAGAATAATAAATGGATAGAGTAGTAGAGAGAAAATACCCAGTATTAAAGCCAATAGTATGTCTATTGTTCGCTTAAATACAAAATATATATTGTGCTGCTTGAGTGACATGTAGCGTAGTACCCATCTTTCATCAATCAAAGAGAGTGGTATGCGCTCAAAAATTTCTTGGTACAAACGCCTGACGTCTATAAATTCGGCAACGCGATCAACAAAGGTGATGTCGTAGATGAACTTCATTAGAGTGTCGAGGGAATGATTGCTCATGTCAGCGACAATTGTACTTACACTGCCACTATTTATAAGTAAACGTAATGTTCTTTTTGTCTCTTCGTCTGAAGATAATTCAGGGTGAATAATTGCACGAAATTCTAATGGATAGAGAGGGTCACGATTCACCTCCTCAGTAAGCTTGGTTAATTCTAAACCTGTTCCGACAAGCACCGAGCCAATTTCCCTGCGGACAAGAATGTGTGGGTACATGTGGACACGCCAAAAATACAGCAAAGTAGTTGATACAAACAAATAAATGATAAGTACCGTTTTTGGTGTTATCTCAAAAAATGGAATGAGGAAGAAATAGAGTGCTGCTATCGTAATATTAACTGCCTGTGCAGCAAATAAAATATTAGGTAGTTGTTTGCGGAAAAGTACTGTGTAGCGCCCATAGAGACCTGCAATAAAGTACACAACAAACCATATGATAAAAAGAATGGAAAACGAGGTTAAGTGAACAACTGCGTTTTCGAGACTTGGCACACTTACATGACGCAACAAAAGCGTAACCCATACCGATACGTAGAGGATGCTGATGTCTCCTGCCAAGAGAACCAGATACGCCTTGCGACTCAACACGTGCATAGAGCCACCGTGCCACAAAATACTGCTGGCAGCAAGGATTTTGGGATCTATATGCTATGATTCAAATTAGAACATATCGTTTGTTCGGGAAACTAGAAACACTAATTTGATTGGAGAAACAGTCGTGATTAAAGGTAAAGAAACTGAACTCACACAACGACAAAAAACCGCCACCTTCTTCATCGCACTTCCGTTATTGGCGCTTTTTGCGATAAATTTCCTTTTTGGATTTGAGCCGCAAATAACGCGTCTACTCTATTCGTCCAAGCCAATGGTTCATATGAGTTTTTCTGAATATATGGAAAGCTCAGTGCGCCAAAATGGCGATACAGTTTTCGTTTGGACTTTAACCGCGCTAGTCTATCCAGGCGCAAAACTTGGACAGCTTGCTCACAATCAGCTCTTGTAAGTAGTCGCTGATATCATCGTTGCACGAATCTTACATGACATAGCTCCCGCCGAGACCGTTTTAGGTCGAGGCGGGAGCTTCTTTTTTTGTTTGCATACTCAACTAATATCGAGGGCTCGTAAAATTGACGCAGGTTGAGGCGCGCAAGGAAATTGGAGCGAGACGTATTAACAATACGTTGAGCGACTATTTTCGCAGCGCAACAAAAAGCTGCTTAAATTTTGCGAGTTCTCTAAACTCCAAGAAATTCTCGTTGGGCGTCGTCGCGATGTACTGTGCGAGAGTAACGACTCATTCCCATAATCATTCCAAGAGCTGCAAATTCTGTAAGCAAGTGTGAACCTCCATAGCTCATAAACGGTAGGGTTACGCCAGTTACGGGAAGTAGACCAATGTTCATGCCAACGTGCACGGTGAAATGACTTATGAAGAGTATGGCTACTCCAAGTGCAAATAACGTTTCAAAGTTTGTGGCTCCTAGTTGTGCGTGCGCTAAAATTCGCCAAATGAGCACTGCAAATAATATGAATAAGAACAGCACACCAACAAATCCCCACTCTTCAGAAAATGAAGCAAAAATGAAATCGGTCTCGTACTCCGGCAAAAACTGCAATTTACTTTGTGTACCGTAGCCTATTCCCTTTCCGAACAACCGCCCTGACCCTACGGCGATTGTTGATTGATATGCATTGTATCCGGTGCCACGTATGTCAGCTAAGGGGTTCAAAAAAGTTACGATGCGATCCTTTTGGTAATCTGCAAACACAAACATCCACATCGCAGCAATTGCAACCATGCCTATAATCAACACAGAGAGAAGGTGTTTTTTGGAAATACCAGAAACCATCACCATGCCAAACCACACGGAGAAAATCATAATGGCCGAGCCGAAGTCTGGCTGAAGAAGAATCAATATAAAAAGCACAAATGCGTATACACCAGAAAGGAGGATGTGCTTAACATTCGCTATTTCTATGTGTCGCCGTGTGAAATATTTTGCAAGTAGTGCAATAATAACCAGCTTCGCATACTCGGCTGGTTGCACTGCAAAGCCTCCGAAGTCAAAACGACTCTGTGCTCCTTTCACCACATCTCCAAATATAAAAACGGCGACTAACAACAAGACAGTAATGATGAAAAGTAGTGTAATAACACT
>JAESTJ010000062.1 GCA_016763615.1 Minisyncoccota bacterium
CCTTGGAGACACGGTGATTTTACAAAAAGCTGGCGACATCATTCCAGACATCGTAAAGGTTTTAGCAGAAATGAGAAGCGGGAGTGAAAAGAAGTTCTCGTTTCCAAAAAAAGTTTCTGCGTGCGGTGGAGACGGCTCTATTGAACGTGTTCCGGGTATGGCGGCATGGCGATGTGTGAGCAAGGATTCATTTGAGCAACGGTCACGCACCCTTGCTTACTTTGCATCGAAAAAAGCAATGAATATTGATGGTCTTGGCGAGTCGATAGTTGAAGCACTACTTAAAGCAAATTTGATAAGTACATTCGATGACTTTTATACTCTTAAAAAGGGCGACATATTGGAACTCGAGCGGTTTGCAGAGGTAAGTGTGCAGAATTTACTCGACGCTATTGAGCAGTCAAAAAAAGTTTCGCTTGAAAAATTTCTGGTGGGGCTTTCTGTTGAGCAAGTTGGGGAAGAGACGGCGCGAGATTTGGCAAGTAATTTTACGCTTACAAAGTTACGCAGTGCAACAGTTGAAGAACTTACTGCAGTTGAGGGAATTGGTGATATTGTCGCACAGTCAATTGTTTCGTGGTTTAAAAATAAAGGAAATAGCGAGATGCTTGATAGGCTACTTGAACATGTTTTTGTACAGAGCAAAAAGAAAGACACGGGAAAACTAACAGGAAAAACTTTTGTACTTACTGGAACATTAGAAAATTTTTCACGCACAGAAGCTGGAGAAAAGATACGCGAACTAGGCGGGAAAGTAAGTAGTTCGGTTTCAGTAAATACCGACTACGTAATAGCTGGTGAGAGTGCGGGTTCCAAACTGGATACGGCTGAAGAGATGGATGTAACCGTGTTAAATGAGACTGAATTTGCTAGTATGTTGAGATAAATATGATTAATGTAGATATAGAAAAACTTGCAGAACTGAGCCGTCTTGCAATAAGTGCTGAGGAGAAAAAAGAATTGGAAAAAGAAATTCCAGAGATTTTAGCGTTTGTTGAGCAAATTAGTGAGGCCGCAGGTGAATTAAAGAAAGAAACAGGAGAGCACTACAATATTATGAGAGAAGATGATGAACCGCACGAGAGTGGAATCTATACAGAAGAAATGCTTAAAGCGATGCCTGACGAAAAGAATGGATATTTACGAGTGCGCAAAATAATTGCACAAGATTAGTATGGAACTACAAAACCTAACAATAAAAGAAGCGCGGGCATTACTCGATGAGAAAAAAGTTACTGCAGTTGAACTTGCAGCGGCGTACGTTGAGCGTGCAAAAAAGAAAAATGGAGAATTGAACGCGTATCTAGAAATATTTGACGATGTTAACGAACAAGCACAGCGTGCAGACAAAATAATTGCAGATGGAGGTGGTTCAATGCTGACAGGAATTCCATTGGCAATAAAGGATAATATTTTGATTAAAGGACATATTGCGAGTGGTGCCTCAAAAATTCTTGAGAACTATGTAGCAAGTTATGATGCTCATGTAATTGAGCAACTTAAAAATGTCGGTGCAGTGTTTCTTGGGCGTACAAACATGGACGAATTTGCGATGGGAAGTTCAACAGAGAACTCGGCATTTGGTCCTAGTAAAAATCCTCACGATGTAACCAGAATTCCTGGTGGTTCTTCTGGTGGTTCCGCTGCTGCAGTTGCAGGAGACTTGGCTATCGCAGGGCTCGGAACTGACACAGGAGGTTCTGTGCGGCAACCTGCAGCATTGTGTGGAATAGTTGGATTTAAACCAACATACGGAGCGGTGTCGCGCTACGGCGCCATGGCACTAGGGTCATCATTAGATCAAATAAGTCCGTTTACTAAAACTGTTGAAGATGCAGAGTTTCTTTTTACCACCATTCGCGGCATTGATTCACGCGATGCCACAGCGTTGCCCGACACATATTTTAGTACCACTACGTCTCCGAAAAGAATTGGTGTACCTAAGAAATTTCTCACACAGGGGATAGATGAGGATGTGCTCGAAGTTTTTAATGAATCGTTGGAGTTAATGAAGAAAGAAGGGTATGAAGTTGTTGATATAGAATTACCAAATATGAAATATGCTCTTGCTGCATATTACATAGTCATGCCTGCTGAAGCGTCGACCAATCTAGCTCGTTACGATGGTGTGCGATATGGAGTAAAAGAGGAGGGAGAAAACTTAACTGACGATTATATGCAGACACGAGGAAAGGGGTTTGGGGCTGAGAGTCGCCGTCGTATTTTAATTGGAGCTTTTGTGCTTTCTTCAGGATATGCCGATGCATACTATCGTAAAGCGACAGCAGTTCGTGAACTTATACGGAATGATTTTCGCGAAGCTTTCAAAGATGTTGATATTATTGCGACTCCTACTAGCCCTACACCCGCTTTCAAGATAGGGGAGAAAGCGAATGATCCGTTAGCAATGTATACCGCGGATATATTTACAGTACCTGTTAATATGGCAGGAGTACCAGCAATTTCAGTACCTATGGGTACTGTTAAGAGAGAAGATAGTGCTTTGCCCATAGGAATGCAATTTATTGCACCACACGGAGCGGATAGTTCACTGTTTCCTATTGGTAAAGATTTCGAGAGAATAGTAGTATAGAAACAATAAGAGTATATGCCTCGCAACGATACAATTACGCCACCAAGTTTTAATGACTTTAGAGAAGGTAGTCAGGTATTTACTGAAACGCAAGATTTTTCTTACGAAGGCATAACAGCTGCTCAAAGTATTATATTCGATAGCGCTTGGACAGGGTTATTTGGTCTTTCACTTGTTGTTTCTCTGATTCTTGCAGTAGGAATTATATATGCCATGGTGCGCATTAGGCAGATTCGTAAAATGGAGAGGGAGCATTACGATGCTATGCCGCCTTCAAGTGTTGCACGAAAAGTATTTGGGATTGAGGATGCATCTCTCGCAGGAAGTGCTCATGGTGCGCGATGGAGAGATGTCATGTTCCATGTAAACTCAGAAAATCAGAATGACTGGCGGCAAGCGATACTCGAGGCAGACATTATGCTTGATGATGCCATTACCAGTCGCGGTTATATAGGAGATGGTGTAGGAGAAAAAATGAAACAAGTGCACCGAGGGGATATTAACACTATTGATGATGCGTGGGATGCACACAAAGTGCGTAATCGTATTGCCCACGAAGGAAGTAATCTTGATTTGAACCAACGTGAAGCACGCCGCGTTATAGGTTTGTATGAAAATGTATTTCGTGAACTTGGCTATATTACTGGCTAGTTTGGCGCGTTTTATCTTCTGTGATATAGTGCCCCGCAGCGGGGTGGAGAAGAAGTATCTCGCGGGGCTCATAACCCCGAGCCGTCGGTGCAATTCCGGCCCCCGCAACACGTTAGAAAAAGAGGCCTCTGTGCCTCTTTTTCGTTGAAACTGAAACAATAAATTGCTATTGTGCTGAAACATGTCGGCGTAGCTCAGTTGGTTAGAGCACAGCACTCATAAAGCTGGGGTCGGAGGTTCAAATCCTCCCGTCGACACAAAATAAAATAACAACTCTGTAACTTAGCAAAGCTTACGTAAAAAATATAGGATTTGTTTACCTCGAATTGTCAAAGTGTGTAATACAAAGTATCCGTCGCCTTCTTTTGATACAAGACCTGCTCGGTACATTTTGTCGACATGCTGCGATACAGATTTATAACCGATTTTTAAAGCATCAGCTATTTCTCCAATAGATGAATTTGGGTAACGATGCAAGAGCAAGAGAACAGAAATGCGACGCTCGTTTGCGAATCCTTTTATAATGACTTCAAGTGTATGTATCTTCTTCACACTCTTATTCTATCATTCTATAGAATGATAGAATAAGAGTTATGAACACTTGTACACACCTTTCTGTTTGGAATGCCAGCAGAATTTTTTTACA
>JAESTJ010000063.1 GCA_016763615.1 Minisyncoccota bacterium
CGTTTCATTTCAAAACCCCTTTGTTGTTGTGTGTCGGCAAAAAGTGGGTGCCCAGGAGGCAGTGCTCCTTCTTGTTGTTCCGGTTGTTGTACCGGTGCTGCCGGCGGTGTTTCTTCCTCCACTGGAAGAATCTCAGCTTCATCAGAGCCTGTTTCAGACTCTTCTGGAGGTTCTGGAGGAGAGACAACTGGCTCAATGACTGGTTCCTTTTCCTTGGGAACAACGTCTTCTCCTCGAATAACGCTGTTTCCAACGACTGTGCGCCAGAGAGTGACGCCATTTTTGGAAAGCTTTGAGTATACCTCCGTTGTTGGAGATTGTTTTAAAACAAATGACTCATTACCACCTGTTGAAACAGGTTGTTGTGAACTTTGGGTCATGACAACCCCCTTTCTGTTTGTAATTACAACGAGCTTTTCAATCTCTATTTCAAGATTGAGCTGATGATATTTAATCACAGTTTATTCTATTTGTCAATAGCTTCTATTGACCTATCATAGTTTCCGTGCTTAAATTTGAGTTGTTCATTGATAAAAAACTAATACAATACTAAGGAAAAGGAAGGGTATTATTATGTTGAAAAGACAATCACGCTCCTACGTGAGCGGTCACGGCGCGTTCGAACGCCAGCTTGAAAACTGGCTTTGGGCAGGTATAACGACACTGCTCTTAACGGCAATCCTACACATTTCTATAATTTGGTTGTTGGCGCTTTCCCCTTTGGGAGCAGCCCCAAATCAATTGCCGATTTTCCTTCTGGTACTTTTTCTAAACGTGCTTTACTTAAGGACCAGCTTTGAAAAAAAGGACCCAGCCACAAATAGTGTAGTACTTGTCGCTGGCGACTATTGGCGCCTTATACTGTCGGGAGGCTGGATATGGGTGCCAAAATGGATAGCAGAAACTGAAAGTACTTCTGTAGTACGTCGCACTTTGACGGTCACCTCTGGGAGTATTAATGGAGTCGGTGATGAAGGTTCCATTTACTCGAAAGATAAGCAGCGAGTAGCTTTTGAGATTGAACTCGTTATCTGGATAGTTGACCCATTCACATGGATTGCTCTCTATGCTAGCGATCCTCAAGTTCTCATCGGCGACATCTTTGATAGAACAATACGTTGGTTTGCAGAACGCTTTCCTGCTGAACAGCTTGTGCATCTCAAATTGCAAATGTCACAAGCGCTCAAAGGAGAGCTCCAAAACATCATCGTGAACGGAAAAACGGTTCAACTACCAAACTTCACCCGCCAAAATACGATTGGTGAAGTGGAAAAAACTGGTGCCTACGTTGAAGATCTCTACGTTAAAAACGTAGTTGTTTCTGTCGAACTTGAAGCGATTTGGTCAAAGATTGCCAAAGAGGAGACCGAGCAGCAAACGCAGATGAAGGATGCCGAGACAGGTGTCGCAATCTCCCTCAAGTGGCAGCAAACTGGATTAGACCCAGACGAAGCCGCAAACATGGCCACTTTGGTCCAACAAAGAGAAGGTGTGACTAAGCAAATCTTCTCGGTCGACGGCATTAAAGGCGTGACCAAAGCTCTAGGAGCGGTTGCTCCATTTCTTTTGGGGAAAAGCCCACAAAGCCGCGACAAAAACCAAGGACCGCGAAGAATTGGACAAAATCGGAAAAAAGGGAAACCTACGAATAAATAGAGTTTCCTACGATTGCTTTTCTTCTTCCTTTTTGTTCTCAACTTTTATACACTGAGTTAGCTTCCCAGCGCTCGGTGTATTTTTTTACCTACTTTTTACATTCAAAACTCAAGTGCGTACATAAAAAACAAAAAACATCCAATTAATTGGATGCTTTTTGTTTTATTCACTATTTCCCAACTCTATACTGCGATGCATCGCAGTATTTGGGCTTAAAATTAAATGTTTTTACCTACGAAGTCAGCCTCAACAATCCACCTATCACTCTTTTTACCAAATGTGTCACAGGTAAGTAGTGTGAGTCGATTAGCTCCCGAAGTAGATAACGCAATACGGTCGTCATGTGCATCTGCTCGATATACTCGGCTTACGCGATAATTATATGTATCGGTACCAGAAATAGCTTGAATAAGTTCTCCATTTTGGAGTTTTTGGATACCTGTAAATGCCTTATACATTTTGTTCCGAACGAATGGTAGGTTACTTGAATGGCCAAAAATCAGTACGTTTCTTCCCTCTTCACCAAGAGTAGCTGAATCTGGATAGCGAACTACTGAGCTCTTTAATTCCTCATCAAGCAGTGCAATGTCTCGTGTCTGTGGGTTTGAGGTCGGCAAGTCCTTACCAAGACTTGGAATTATTAATCTGTCAGGAAACGCGGGAATAGCATTAGCAGCAAGGATTTCAGCTTTGCGTGCCTCCTCCAATGCATCGGTATATGCAACACCTGCAGTAAGAGCCAGGCTCTCATTTTCAGAGAGAAGTCTATCTACTTCAGAGTCGCTTAACAGCGAGCTTTGCGTTGCCAGTATGGCGATGCCTGACCCACCAATAACCAAAACAAGCCACATAAAAACGAGCACCAAAATCATTTTGGGCTGAAAGAGTACGGCAACGATGTCACCAGATGTGTTTTTATTTTGGTGTTCCATGTTTCTATGCAAAATTAGTCAAATATTTAGTAATGAATACTATACTCTGTAAATAAGCTTTTGTCAAGTTCTCTACCATGCTACTGTGCCAGATATAGAGTCCCAGTCAATGCACTATCATGCGTACTTATTGACAAACTGATACAAGTGTGGTATTAATGTATCACTTAAAAATATTACATATACGGGCATTTAAACTTTAATCTTATTTTTATGAGTACTCAAGAAAGCAAAAAAACTACTATGAAAAATATCATCGCAATTGTGGGGTTTGTTATCCTACTTATTGTAGGTATCTGGAGTGCTATTCAGGTTATACGATTCGTACCTCGTCTCTTTTCTGACACTGGTACAGTAGCAACAATTACCGATAATAAAATTAATCTTGGTAATCGAGATATCGTCGTAGAGGTAAGTAAAGATACTGCTAACTCCGGTGAACCAGTCTCAATTAACTGGGCTCATAATGGTGATAACGATGGAGTTCTCTCATTTTCTTATGCATGTAAGGAAGGATTCCACTTTCAAGTAGCCGGACAATCTATTGCATGTAATGCACCATTTAGTCTTCCTATTACCGACACTTCACTTGAGGTCATCCCCCTTTCAACCAAAGAAAACGTACAGGCCGCATTTGCCATTACCTACACCAATACTTCTGAAGAAAGTATACGAGACACTAAGACTCTTCTGGTTCTGAATGATTCAGTGATTGAAACTAACGTACCTACAGGAGAGGAGGTTGTTGTGAACATTGCAGGACCAGGACCAAAAGAACCAGAAGTAGTTGCAGCAAAACCTACTACCAGAGTTACTGCTCGTACTAATACTATTCCTGCAGTGCAGACAATTCGCGTTCCGCGTGCATCAGACCCTTATGGGGTTTCTGACCTTAACGTGGAAATAGTATCTATCGGTGATATCAACCGCTTCGGAGCGTTTGAGCCAAAAGGAATCGTGGATCAGTATGCGCGAGGAGCAGTTACTTTTAGAGTAACCAACCTTGGTACCAAGGAAACTGGTAACTGGAACTTTACAGCCGTCTTACCTACTCAGGGAGGGTATCCATTTAACTCGCAAGCGCAACCATCACTTATGCCCGGATCTTCAACGGATATATTCATGACGTTTAATCAACTAGTACCAGGGGTACATACATTCACCGTTCATGTTGATCCTCAGAATTATATTCCAGAATGGAGTGACCAGAACAATATTGCAACTCAAGCTATTACTGTTCTTACATATTAATTAGTAGATACAGTGAACCTACAGAAAAACCCACAGCTTAGGCTGTGGGTTTTTCTGTAGGTTTTTGGAGAAGTTCTCAAATTAAATGCAGATTGAGGAGAACAAGAAAAACTACCAAAGCTGTATGAATAATACTGCTTTGGTAGTTTTTAGTAGTTCGACAAAAATCTGTGCTAATTTTAGAACTTCCTCCTAGATATCGAGAGTTGCCTCCTTAGCATGCGACTGAATAAACATCTTACGCGGCGCTACATCTGCTCCCATGAGCGAATCAAACACTCGGTCAGCTTCTTGTGCGTCATCAATAGTTACTTGCTTAAGTAGGCGTCTTTCTGGATCCATAGTAGTTTCCCATAATTCATCGGGGTTCATCTCTCCCAATCCTTTATATCGTTGTATGGATACTTTGGCAGCCTTTTTCTTTACCATTGTTTCTCCCTCGTCTGAATTCGTTTCTTCCTCACCATCTTTCGATCCTTCTTCGTCTACCTCTTCTCCTCCATCAATACCTATGTCACCAACGAGTTTAAATTTTTCTTCTTCAGTATACACATAGTCTATTTTTTTACCCTGCTTGATTTTATAGAGAGGTGGTTGTGCGATGTACAAATACCCTCCTTCAATTAGAGGTTTAAAATACCTATAGAAAAGAGTGAGTAAAAGAGTACGAATGTGTGCGCCATCAACATCGGCATC
>JAESTJ010000064.1 GCA_016763615.1 Minisyncoccota bacterium
AATGGTTTTCAAGAAGTAAGTCCTCAACGCCCGAAAGTGCCTGCTTAACTGCGCTAGTTTGTGTAATGGTATCTACACAATATTTTTCTCCATCTACCATTCGTTGAAGACCACGTACCTGGCCCTCAATAAGCTTAAGGCGTCGGGTCACCTTCTTTTTAATTTCTGCTTTCATGTGGATACAATACCCCCCTGGGGTATATTGTCAATACCCACTGTGTATAACATTAAACGTGCAGATTGCGAACAAAGTGAGCGTGCTGTTACCAAATTATTGTAAACCACATTTTGCACCTACAATTTACCTTGATTAGATATGATGGAAACGAAACTAATCTTTAGATGTCCTACTAATGATTGCTGCTTTTAATCCTAAAACTTTCTTACTAAAATAAGTATCAAATATCGTTGTTTTTGGCATCGTCAACAACGCTATGCCAGCAGCGATAGACGTAAGGAGCGCCTCTATAGGAGTTGCATTTCCTCCGGCATATGTAACAAAAAGGAAATACGGTACCCACGGCCATATGGCCACCCACCACAATACCAATTTCTTTGGATGTATGAAAAGCAACGCTACAACAATCAAATCAAGTACACCGGTCAAAAAAACAAGTATCTGTGTGCCACTTTCAGAGAACCCAAGTGTCCGAGCGATTATCATGGGCAATTCCTCTACCTGAATTCCTTGTATGCCATGCACGAAGAAAATCAAACCAATCCATACAAGGGCTGTGTGGAAGAAAACCACCTGCAGTAGAATCTTTAATGAGAAGGTCATTTGCCTTTAATTATACAGGTAAACTACAAAATGGTTTTAATAACACGCCTATCTTTTCCTTACGATTCTTACAAAAGACCGTCTAGTGCCCCAACATAACTGTTGATGAATTTTGGAATTGCAAAGAGAAGCCCAATAGCAGGAAGTACCACCATAAGTACTGAGCCCCAAATAATAACCAAAAAATATTTACGTGTTTTCTCGACAGACTTCCAAATAGCATTAAGCTTTGCATCTACCTCTTCAAACTTAGTTTGTATATCTTGTTCCATATATAAAGTGTACCAAACTCCCACAAAAACTCCCGCAGAGGTTTTTCAACAGCGCCCGAATTATCACAGGGATAATTCGGGTGGAATTCGGGAGTTTCTGGATACAGATTTAATTCGGATTTAAATCCGAATTAAATCTGTATTCATATAAAACACTGCGTAAACATTTCAAAACACCATTTTCAGCGCAATAGTGTCTCTATTTAAAATACCCTCTTTCTGTCGCACACTCGCCTTAATGGGTAATACGTACATACCTTCTTTGCTTGGAAAAACTGATGTTTTCCAAGTGGTTTTTCCAACAGTAACTATAACTCGTATGGAACCAAACCCGCGATGCACTTTTCCATGAGTTTTCTTTATTTCTTTTGAATCTTTCTTGCTTAAACTTACAAAGTGCCACGAAGCACTCTCTCCAGGGTAGAGCCACACTTTTTCCTTAATTGTATATATGGACTTCATGATTGAATCAGATGCATTTTTTCAGCTCGAGTAAATTTCTTAATTTCCGCTTCACGCACTTGGGCAGCGCTTCTATCCTTGCATTTTTCAGTATATACAATTTCTTTCGCTCCGCGCGAGTGTGTGTAGTGACCACCCTTTCCATTCTTATGTTCATCGAACCTACGCGCAACATCAGTAGTTATACCCGTATATAGGCTTTTGTCGTTACATTCGAGTATATAAATAAAGTACATAGTTGCTGTCGGACTTGGACTCGGCGTCAAGTTACTAAGCATATTACTCCTTTCAGTCGCAATTTGCTAAGTACTTCCTACCCGGACTCGCCGACAAGCACTCCTTCCAGTCGTCTTGTATACCGGCTCCGTCTTTCTCGTTCAATACGAACAGAATAACAAAGGACCCCAGTGTTCCACACTGGGGTCCTTTGTTATTGGCTGCGGGCACTGGACGATGTTCGAAGCAGTGTGTCTGAACCACACGGTACCGAAAGTCGGGACTAGCCAGGTTTGTAATTTATGTTCTTACGGACCGTCTACCACTTTTATAAGTCCGAGTAGCTGCCGTGCGTGTTCTGATGCTTCATCTTTTGTAATTGTCTCGCCGTATATTTCTTTCCAGAGTCGTCTAAACTCTGTGAGATCATCCTCGGAAATTTGCACGTTGATTCTAGAACAAACTCTTCACTTTTCCCGCAACAGAAAAAACAAATTCTAAATCTTTCTTGGTGTACATCTTTATCGAAGTATGTGTGCCAAAATGTTGATCATTTCTCAGATCCCGTACCTTATCGATGTTAGTACACAACGCTGGAGCGATACTGTTTTTACTTTTCAGTATGGAATTAATCCCATCCAAGTTTAATTTTTGAAGCTTTCTTTTTGTACGCTTGAGTTTGTGATGCCCAGTAACAATTTTATGGTTGGCGTCAACTTCGTATAAGACTTTGATATCCACTAATTCCCACTTTTCCAGTACCAACTCCGCTTCGTTGAAATTGGATTTTAGAAAATGGAGTAAAAGGGCTTCAATGATTGCAGATGTGTATATTATTATCGTTTGCCGAAAACTGCTTTTTGTAAGTTCGCTAAAATCGTCAGACTCAGAAAGCGAGATAAGATCTACGATATAGTCAAACGCTTTATCGAGGTTTCCTCTCAGGGCTGTATCCCCAACAAACGGAAAGTTGCTCACACATCTATGAGTTAAGAAGTGCCGAAAGTGATTTGTAGCCTTTTTGCTTCAAAAAGTTACCAAGCTTCATATCGCTACGCACACCCAAATCAACACCATATTTTTTCTCTATGGTCTCAACTTTGGTATCAAATCTTTTCGCTACAAATTGATCCTTCCTATTTTTATTGCGTGCGTCTTTTTTCATACCTACATAGTAGCATCGGTTGAAGTATCGACCAAATATTAGAAGCCATAAATACAAGTCTCCCGGTTCGAGTCCAAGACCCCCGTGGTTCCGTCAAGACCGGCGAAATAACCACTGCGGTGAGCGTCAAAAGCTTGTGGCTATGGGCTTTAATTGGTCAAGACGTCAGTTCTAACCATATTGGCACATTTTAGCTGTCGGACTTGGACTCGGCGTCAAGTTACTAAGCATATTACTCCTTTCAGTCGCAATTTGCTAAGTACTTCCTACCCGGACTCGCCG
>JAESTJ010000065.1 GCA_016763615.1 Minisyncoccota bacterium
TGTAAGCAAGCTTTCAGAAATATTTATTCGGAGCACATCTTTCTGCCTATGGCAGAAGCGCTCCGCTCTTCTCTTGCGGGTATAGTTTAGTGGTATGACATGTCCTTGCCAAGGATAAGACGGGAGTTCGATTCTCCCTACCCGCACAGGTATTATGGAAAACCGAAGAAGAAAAAATAAACATCTAAAGCATCTTGTGGTGACCCCTTTTATATGGATGATGCTAGTACCAACAATTTTTTCAGACATTCTCCTTGAAATCTATCATCGCATCAGTTTCCCCCTCTATGGAATTCCCTACGTGAAGAGATCTCGGTACATTCGCCTTATAGATAGAGCTAAATTACCGTACCTAAGTACGTTAGAAAAACTTGGCTGTGCCTATTGAGGCTATATAAATGGGTGGCTACACTATGCATCTGTTATAGCTGGTAAAACTGAGCACTACTGGTGTGCAATAGCTCATCTTGAAGAACGTGGATATATACCTGCTGAACATGAAAAGACTTTTGTGAAATATGGTGATGAAGCGACCCTTCGTTCCCGGTACTCTAAAAATAAGAATAAGGGACAAAAATCATAAAGGACAAAAATTGTTGATAACTCTGTGGATAGGGATAACGGACATTTCTAACGGACATTTGTAATGTCCGTTATCCCCAAAAATGTCCGTTATCAACAGAGTTATGCACAAATTTCGACATATTTGGTTACGTAAGAAACACTTTGCTACAAATTCAACGTTTTAGCTCGTGTACAACTTTTCACGTGAAAACAACAAAACTTCCCAGTGAACACCTGGAGTGTATCTCGTGAAACACATGCCTCAAATAGGACAAATTTTTCAAGACTTCGAGATGTTTTCACGTGAAAACTAAATTCTGTGTGAGTAGTGTTTATGCTTCATAGGTGCGCCACAGTGCTTGCAGTGTATTGCGTCAGTATCATGAGCACTTAAGCCGCATTCTGAGCATGTATAGTAGATTTTTGCCCCTCTAAAGATTGTTCTAGTTAATTGTAGGAATAATGTAATACCTATAAGCATAGCTACTACAGAGAGCAGCTTACCCCATGGTCCTATTGCTGTAACGTCACCATAACCGGTGGTAGTAAGTGTAGAGACTGTGAAGTAGAGAGCATCAAGGTAAGTATTTATATGCGGATTAAATTGTGACTCGGCAACAAAGACTATGGCAGTCATGATGGCCAAGAATACTAGAAAGTTAAGAACGCTAATTACCGTTGCTCTGTAGTGTGCAACCACTTTACTCTCTTTTTTAAGCAAATTGACCAAATAGTATGTCCTTAAGACTTTGAGAGATCGTAGGACACGCAATAGTGCCAAGTTACCGACAAGTAGTGGAGCAAACAGTGAGGCTATAACAAGAACGTCGATAATACTGAAGACATCGAAAGTAAATGCAAAGCGCCTAGGTGCAATCCATAGGCGGGCAAGGTACTCAAGCAAGAATAGGGTACCAAAAAATAGTTCTAGAGCGTGAATAAATGCGTGTCCTGGGAAAAGAGCCTCAAGACCAAATATGGCAAAAACGCTTATATTAAGGGCAATTAAGAGTCTATTGAAATAGATACTCTTTTCGGTGCGTTTGTGAAAAAGAGTGGTAAGGAGTTTCTTAAAACTTACTAAAGAACGCTTCTTCATCAGAGTATGCTACCATGTTTTCATACCAGTACCACAACCTACACTGCGTTATGGTTTGCTACGGCACAGGCGTGAAAACATGGGAAATTCGCAACAAATTGGGAATATCGGAGAAAATATAGCAGCAGCTTTCCTTATATCCAAAGGATTCAAAATCCTAACTAGAAACTACAACAAAAAATGGGGAGAGTTAGATATAGTCGTAGAAAAAGCAGGACGCACGCATTTTATCGAAGTCAAAACGATTTCACGTGAAAACAAAAGTAGTGTTTCACGTGAAAATTCTCAAGAATACAGACCTGAGGAAAATATGCACCGAAAAAAGATAGAACGGTTACATAGGGCAATGCAGAGCTATATTAGTGAGTACAGTGTAACTGATGATTGGCAGCTAGATCTTGTAGCAGTGCGAATTTTTATAAAGGACAAAAAGGCTGAGTGTGAAATTGTAGAAAATGTCCTTTAGAATTCTAAAGGACATAATTTTCGCTATGGGTTTATTTTGTCCGTAAGAATGTCCGTAAGAATGTCCGTAAGGAATAGGGGAGTAGTTGTGGAAGAGAAAGCAAATTTGTGCAATAATGGCGCATCGCACGAAGTACTTTCATTATGTCTAAAAGCTTTGACTCTAAGAAAAATTGGTCGTGTGTATAGCCTATCGGGATGTAGCATAGTGGTAGTGTACCCGCTTTGGGAGCGGGCGGTCCGAGTTCGATTCTCGGCATCCCGACAATGTATTGCTCCGAAAGTCTTGGAGACTTTTGTGGCCCAAAAGGGGGTGGCCCGAGTTCGATTCTCGGCGCCCCGACAAAATAAAGAAATTCATACATTATGTTAAAATGTGTTTCTTGTGGCTAAAAAACTAAAAACTTCGGTCATTATTTCTGGATGGAAAATTGTTTTACGATATCTTTTTTCCTATCGGAGAGAAATGGTGGTTATTTCAATCCTTGGAATTATATCGGCAGTTGGTAACGGTACCATCCCATTTATTGTAGGGAAGTTTTTTGACGCAATTTTAAATTTTGATACTACTTTTGCTAGTAGCGGTGTCATGTTGTGGATAGTAATTCTTGGTGTATGGCTTGGGATTCAAATTGTTACCAGTGTTGTTGATTGGGTAATGGAGAGAAAAAGGCGGGCTATGGATACTACCTTGCATGTCGATTTTGCAGCGAAAGGCTACTCGTATTTATTGCTTTTGCCAATGGATTTTCACAAGAGTAAACGAATGGGAGAGACCTCAGACAGAATCAACAATGCTGCTGGTCAGATTTCTAATATTGCCAGGATAATCATAAATTTTGCACCACAGATACTCAGCGCTTTTATTGGAGTTGTGATAGTTGCCTACATAAATCCATTTTTTGCTGGCATTTTGTTGCTCGGTATCGTTATCTATGTTGGACTTTTAGTTAAAACAGTATCTCCCGCTGCAGAACAAATGAGAATAGCTCGCAAGTCGTGGAGGGAAGCCTATGGGGATGCCTACGACGCTGTCGCAAATGTACAGGCAATAAAACAAGTCACTGCTGAAGACAGTCTTCAACGCAAGATTAAAAATGCTTTTCTAGTAAGAACCTTTAATCTTTGGATGAAGGTTGAATATAGATGGTCCAATATAGGTTTCTTTCAAAGTATTGTTGTGATTGGTACACAGCTTTCAATTTTCATATTAGCTGCGTTCTTAATTGCTCAAAAGTCTATGAGTATCGGAGATCTTATAGCTCTTACTGGCTATGCAAGTATGGTTTTTGGACCATTTGCACAAGTGGCATTTAATTGGCAATCAATTCAAAATGGTGCAATTGCTGCTGTTGAGGCTGATAAAATTTTGTCGCACGAAACAGAAAGGTATATACCAGAGAACGCTACGGATGTGACGCCATTTGTTGGAAGTGTTGAATTTAAAAATGTCGAGTTTGGCTACGATGCAAACCAAAAAGTTCTCAAAGGAATATCTTTCAAAGTTGCTGAAGGACAGAAGATTGCCTTAGTGGGAGAATCGGGGGTTGGGAAAAGTACCGCAATCGAATTGATATCAGGGTATTATATGCCCAACAAAGGACGGGTATATGTAAGTGGTGTTCCTACTGACGAATTAAACTTAAAGAAGTTGAGAGAGAAGATTGCCATAGTAGCGCAAGAGCCTGTTTTATTTAACGAAACAATTAGACACAACATTGCTTTTGGTTCACCCAGAGCTACAGATGCAGAAGTCAGAAAAGCTGCCCGAGAGGCGCATGCTGATGTATTCATAAAAAACTTTGAGAAGGGTTATAAACAAATGGTAGGAGAGCGTGGAATAAAACTTTCTGTGGGACAAAAACAGAGAGTGGCTATTGCTCGAGCAATTCTACGCAATCCAAAAATTCTAATACTAGATGAACCAACTAGTGCACTTGATGCAAAAACAGAAAAGTTTATCACAAATTCACTAAAGAAGTTAATGGAAGGACGTACGACTTTTGTAATTGCGCATCGACTTTCTACTGTGCGTGAGGCGGACAGAATCTTAGTATTTGAAAAAGGACAGATTGTTGAAAATGGTACTCACCACGAGCTGCTTAAAATAAAAGATGGTGTCTACAGGAGGTTGTATGAGTATCAAATCGGACTTGATTAATAACTTTCTATAGGGGATATAGTTCAAGTAAATTCGGTACGGAGTTTTCCTTAAAAGTTGTCACCTCACTTTCGAAGTCACTACGCGATAGAAACGACTCAAGAGAAAATCCTGTGTGTTCTTGGATACTTCTGTTTATGTGTGAGAGGGTTACTGCGCGTAGATCACGCTCTCCCGTGGTGTCTCCAAGACTACTGGTACTTATGATTCCAACAAGTTTATTCCACTGGTTTACCACTGCGCCCCCAGAGGAACCACCTTGCGCCACTATATTTCCTCCGAGGGCCAGAATATCTACCAACGAACGTGAAAACGTAAAGACTTTTTGTATTGAAACTATAGTGGAAACTGGCCACAATTCATTTTTAAGGGCGATATTTCCTAGAAATCCAGCAGGGTAGCTCGCGAGAAGTACCGAGTCACTTGCTTGCGCAACGTGTTCTCGTGTATCAAATTCAACGAAAGGGAATGAAGTTGGCTTTTCGGAACCATCCGTAGTACCTGTTATATATAGAAGAGCCCAATCATGTTCGCCAGTTCCAGTAGCAAGTTCCAAAAAGATGTCCTTTGCATGTTTCTGCGCCCATTTTTGAGGAAACGCAAGAATATTAGCAGTGTATTTTGCTTTAGCAGGAGCACCGCTGCGTATAACACAAGTTATTTTTACATCTGGATGTTCTCTGAGAAGAAGATACTGGGCAACGTGAGCATTGGTAAGAATAACCCCTCGAGAATCTATGATGATTCCGCTGCCTGTTGCTCCAGAAATCAGTGAACCCTGACTGCTACCGCAGAGAATGTTTACCACTGAAGGTAGTGTTGCTATGTTTATAACATCAAGCGATATTGGTGGGGTTGAGTAAAATGTAACCGGAGAGCTTGGTGCTGATTGTGGTTGAGTTACCTGTTGAGTTTCAGGTAGTGTCTCCTCGATGGCGATAGTTTTTTTCTCTTGGTCACTCGCGGGAGGTACAACAATATTTTCTGCAATGACTTCCGTTTTAGTAGGGGATAGTATTGGTTCTTGTATCTCGGGGGTAGTTGTAGCTATAGAAACACTTTCGTATGTGGTACTGGGCTGCATTTCTTCTAGAAGCACAGCAAAGCCTACTAGGGAAATAAGTGCCAGTGTACTGGTAAGAATTGTTTGTGTAAGGAGGGAAGTGCTGTCTTTCATTTCGCAATAATAACATTCGCTTGAGGTTACGCACTATTTTGGTAGTATTGGCGGACGCTCTTGAAGAGTAATAGGCAAAAAGCGGGTATATGAAGCAAGCATATATCCTCTGCATTCAGACGTAATGTCTTTGCGAATCGCAGCGATGTACCTCGAACAAATATTCTTGCAAGCAAGCTTTCAGAAATATTTATTCGGAGCACATCTTTCTGCCTATGGCAGAAGCGCTCCGCTCTTCTCTTGCGGGTATAGTTTAGTGGTATGACATGTCCTTGCCAA
>JAESTJ010000066.1 GCA_016763615.1 Minisyncoccota bacterium
ACAGGTTCGAATCCTGTCCGCGGAGCTTATTCAAAAAACGAAAGGTACTCTCCAAGTCCTTCTTTCTCTAAATCATCTTTTGGTACGAAGCGTAGTGAGGCTGAATTCATACAATAACGAATGAAGTTATTCGACTCAGGACCATCAAGTATGATGTGCCCCAAGTGTGAATCAGCATACGTGCTGCGTATTTCAGTGCGACGAATTATAAGTTTGTAATCGTCGTGTTCGGTTACAAAATCTAAATCTATTGGGCGAAGGAAACTCGGCCAACCAGTGCCCGAATCAAATTTCTCTGTGGAAGAAAATAATGGCTCTCCCGAAACAACATCAACATAAATTCCCTCTTCATGATTATCCCAATATTCATTTTGAAACGGACGTTCAGTGCCATTTTTCTGAGTAATTTGATATTGAAGCGGTGTTAAGGTTCTTAAGAGTTCCGCGTCACTAGGTTTTTGATACTCTTCCCATGGACTGACACTTTTTACTAGTACATTTTCCTCTGCTGGAGCCGCCTGAATCACTTCTTTTGTTGGTTCTTCACTAAACAAATAGTCATACTCGCCACTCCCCCAAATGGATTCTATATACGCATCTCTTCCTGAACCTTTACGGTAGTAACTGTACCGTAGTGAGTTATCTTTTGAAAAGTCTTGATGATATTTCTCAGCAATCCAGAAAGTACTCGCCAACTCAATACTGGTAGCAATGGGTTTATCAAATATCTTTAACGCTTCAACTTCACTTATAACTTCTTCAGCTATTTTCTTTTCTTCTTCAGTTTGATAATAAATTGCGGAAGTGTATTGATACCCACGATCATAAAAAGAGCCTCCTGAATCTGTTGGGTCTGTTTCTCGTAGCAATTCTAACACCAAGCGTCTATATGAAATTTGATTTGGGTCATATTCAATCTTAACCATTTCTCTGTGCCCCGTGTTGCCCTGCACTACCTCATTGTAGCTTGGTCCATCACTACTACCTCCCATGTAGCCCGACACTGCGTTACTTACTCCTTGCAGCTTCTGAAAATCGCTTTCGGTGCACCAAAAACATCCACCTGCAACGTATGCAATAGCGGTTTCGCGCGATAGTACCATCTCAGTTTCATCTTCGTGCTCGACTGCAATCATTACATCTTCAGGAGAGGTAGTTCCAACCACCTCGGTAGCAATATCTGGCAAACTAGGAGCTGTTCTACCCAAGTGCCAATTGTACGTCCATACAGCTGCTACGGCTAAAATAATAACCACCACAGTCATTCCAAACCCCCAAATAATTTTAGTATTCATACAGCAAAGTGTATAAGCTCAGATATGCATGTCAAGCTAACTTTACATACACACTGTGTATTACTTTTTATTTTATATTCAAAATTTAGTGGATATTTTAATACCTATTAAAATATCCACTACTATGAACCTCATTCAGGTTTTTCTCCGAATGTCGCCACTACTCCATCTTCGTTAAAAGTTCCTCCCATATTTAAAGTTATTTTCTTTGCATCAATAAGTCCATTGTATACACAGGTCGTAGCACCTGGCGATGGTGTTACATTGAACAAAATATTATCTCCTTCGAATTTTGCCTCTCCAAGAGAAAGGGGTTCTTTTTTATTTGTATACACAATTTGCGGACGTACCCCACCTTGCCCTTTAGCTTTCTTTACCTCAGATACTTTCAAAGAGGGTATAATCTTTCTTGCTTCTTTTGTAAACAAATAATTCCCAAGAAACGGCATGGGGAACAATATGTTGTGCTTAAATACGTAAAAGAAAAACTCTTTATCAAGCATTACTCGTGTATATGATGCCAAAGTTTTAAATACAGGTGTAAGAACCTTAGCAAAATCGAATATGGTTCTTATCTTATGTCTCTCCAACATAAAAATCACCCGTGTCGTTGGACCAAAGCGTGTGTGCTCTCCATAGGTATCGAGTATATCCGGATCACCATGCACTGCTGAAAATGGAAGTTTTGGATTTTGCACAGTGTAAATCTTAGATGTTATATACTTTGGTGTGAAGTAAAAGTTGCCTGCCACTGACAAAAGCGAGAGTTCTTTCACGCCCTCAACTTTTAGCAACTTTGCAAAGTACATACTGTGAGCGCCGGCACATACAGAAATAAAGCGTGCATAGACCTTCCTCTCACCAAGAGATACTGTATACATACTTCCTTCTTTTTTTAGAGATGTTACCGCACTGTTGAATTCTGCACTATACTCCTTCCGATTATCTTCCCTATCATATTCCTTAGTATGAACCAGAGCATCATTAATCAAAGAGGCAGCAAGCTTAGCGTAGTTCACTGTAATACCATCCCCATTGTATACGGCTGTTAACCGCTCACCTTCTCTTCGTGCCTCACAAACTTTTGGTTCCACTGTACATAACTCATCTTTTTCCAAAAATTGTAACGTAGGGTACATGTCCTTAAACTTCTCAAAGCGCTCCCTTAAGAACTCTCCTTCTGTCTCCCCCACACCCAACACCATTTTGGGACCTTTGAAGTACATATTCGGATCATCTTTCATTTCGAGATATGCACGAGTAAAGTGCGATTTTGCTTTTAAACTCTTGGCCTTCTCGAATGTATAGTTTGTTTCTATATCTCCCTCGTGAAGAGTTTGGGAGTTATTTGTTGGAGCACTGTTAATAGCTCCCGCTGCAGATTCTTTCTCAACGAGCAGAACCTTATTAATGTCAGAATACTGGGCTAAAGCATAAAGTTGAGCTGCACCTGAGACACCTGCTCCAATAATAATCACGTCATATTCTTCCCTGTTCATAAACCACATTATACAACTGTATTAAGTAGGATAAAAATATGAACGGAAAACGCATACCATTCAAATGTTATAATCCCTGAATGATATTCTCCCAGTTCTTAGACAGAGGTTCTCTTCGAAATTTCGAAATTATCAGCCTTCTTTTTCTGGCAGGGTCAAGTGTAGTGCTGATAGCTCTTCAAGAAAAACCCCTCGGGTGGATGCTTTTTGCTGTTGGTCTTACTTCTCTTTACTTTGCACGAGAAAATTTTGCTAAACATCTTTTTCTCATCTATCTATCTCTCGGTCTTCTTGGGCTGACACAAATAACGACTGATATTAGTTACATTCATATGACTACAATGGCAATGACACTTGGTCTTGCCGTTCTCATCCCTTATATTGTTTCGAAATACCTCTATAAAGACGCGGTCGTTCAATTTAGATTCCACCATGGACGAAAATGGTATCGAAAAGAATTTGTGTACATCGGAGTAACTGCGATACTCGCATATTTTATTATTCCGTTCTATTTAAGTAACACTGCTGCATATCTTAACTGGGTAGTCGACCCAGGAGTTAGCAATATTATCCGCCTATTTATTGGTACAAATGCCCTTGGAATATGGGATGAACTTTTCTTTATAAGTGTAGTACTTGGAATTCTTCGAGTGTATCTTCCCTTTGCATGGGCAAATCTTTTACAGGCAATATTATTTACCTCATTTCTCTATGAACTCGGCTTCACTGGATGGGGTTTTATTATGATATTTATTTTTGCGCTCATTCAAGGATATATATTTAAAAGTACAGATTCGCTCTTTTATGTCATCACAATCCACCTAACTCTAGATTTCATTCTATTTCTAGCACTTATCCATGCATATCATCCAGCATGGATACCGATATTTATTATATAAAATAAATACTTATACAAAAATCTAACCACGTAAGCTCTCTGATATTTCTTAGATGAAAAAATAGTGTATAATCGTGCCCATGGCAAAAAGAGCAACAGGAATAGAAAAAGGGAAGAAATCGCACTCACGAAAGACGAAAAAGCGTCTTGATATTAAGCGTGAAATGCTTACAAAAAAAGCTGAGAAGAATGCGATGAAGAACAAAAACAAAGGAAGAAAATAATCTTCCTTGTATTCAATTACTGAAATAACGGCTCTAGAGTTACCTCTAGAGCCGTTATTTTGCTAATAGTTTCTGATTTTTATTTAAATCCCCCACTACCTATTGACACATCGCATTGGATTTAGTATAACAACGGTAATCAAGTAGCTCCTATAGAGGAATCCAAGTCGAGTTTCATTTTCTAGGTTGTTTTTGATTGATTATTATTTAAGTTCAAAGAAATGCAAAAAGGAACTATCGCTCGCATCATGGATAAAGGCTACGGCTTTATCAAGGTGGAGGGCAACGACAAAGATCTTTTCTTTCACTCAAATGAACTTCAGAACGTAGCGTTTGACGACCTCCAAGAGGGCGACAGCGTTGAGTTCGAAGTTACTGAGGGAGAAAAAGGACCTCAAGCAGTGAACGTTAGCAAAGCCTAACCACAACTGTTAAAGACAAAAACCCCGCGAGCATTGCTCGCGGGGTTTTTGTTTGCATGCACTAATATATGAATAGGCACTCATACGTTCATGTAACCATGATATACTTCTGACGATGTTGAAAGAATTAAAGGACGCAGTACGCGGTGAAGTAATTTCTGATAAAGAAACTCTTGAAGACTTCAGTGAAGACGCCAGTATTTTTCATATTACCCCCTCCTATGTAGTTAGGCCAAAGGATGCACAGGATGTTCAGTCGCTCGTTTCTTTTGCTAAACGAAATAAGGGAATTTCTCTTACTGCCCGCAGTGCAGGTACCGATATGACAGGCGGTCCTTTGTCTGACTCAATCGTTGTCGATTTTCTACCCAATTTCAACAAAGTCCTAGAAGTAGGAGATGGTTGGGCAAAAACTCAGCCCGGTGTCTTTTATCGTAACTTCGAAAAGAAAACCCTCGCCAAAAATTGGTTACTTCCTTGTTACACAGCCTCGCGTGAACTCAATACAGTCGGTGGTATGGTTGCAAACAATTCTGGCGGCGAAAAATCACTTGTTTATGGTAAAACAGAGAAATATGTTCGCTCTCTTAAGATGGTTCTTTCTGATGGAAAAGAATACTCGTTTCAGAAACTTTCCCGGAAGGAGCTTGAAGCAATACTAAGAGAAGATTCATTCCTTGGAGATATATATCGAAAAACGGAGAATCTAATTAAGGAAAATCACGACGTTATACAAAAGGCACGTCCCAATGTCTCCAAAAACTCTGCTGGGTACGCCCTTTGGAGCGTGTGGGACAAAGAAGAAGATACTTTTGACCTCACCAAATTATTATTGGGTCTCAAGGAACATTAGGACTTATTACGGAAATAGATTTTTCTTTAGTACGACCAAAAAAGCATTCACAAATGCTGGTTTTATTTCTAAAGAAAAA
>JAESTJ010000067.1 GCA_016763615.1 Minisyncoccota bacterium
AACTTGTCCTTTCTTTGAAATTGCTACAAGTTCTCCTCCCTCACGTCCAATCACCTCTGCTCCGATAATTTCTTTTGTCTTTGGAGTAATTTGAGAAGTCTTAATACCAGAACCTGCCCTTTTTTGGACTTTGTATTCACGCATTTGAGTCTTTTTTCCGTACCCAGTTCCCGAGAGAACAAAAAGTGCGTTGTCTTTGGAACCATTCTCTACCACCCCTGCACCGATTACTTGATCATCTTTATTTAGTTTGATACCACGAACTCCAGCAGCAGTTCGTCCCATCTCTCGTACATCACTTACCTTAAAACGAATAGCTTGTCCGTTTTTAGTTACCAATACTATGTCGTCATCTTTATTTAAGAAATGCGCTGCTATAAGTTTATCTTGCCCCTTAAGCTTAATGGCTATAAGCCCACTCTGCCTAACATCGTGAAAACTTTCCGCTGAAGTCTTTTTTACGGTTCCTTCTCGAGTCACCATCAAAAGTGAGAGGCTATTTCCTTTGTTAATCTCTTTAGGCATAGGCAGAATAGAGGTAACGCACTCATCCCGCTCAAGCTGTAGAAAGTTCATTATAGATTTTCCTTTGGTCGATCGCTTTCCTTCTGGAATTTCGTACATCTTTGTTTTGTATACCTTTCCTTTGTCGGTAAAGAAGAGAAGATCAGAGTGCGCATTGGCCGTGAGAAATGTTTTCACCACATCTTCTTCTTTGGTGTTCATATCAATTACTCCCACTCCACCACGACGTTGCCGTCGGTATTCACTTGGGTTTGTTCGTTTTATGTAACCACCCTTTGTTAACACTAGCGCAAACTCATCATCAGGCACTACATCTTCCATAGAGAAATTTTTAGTACCGTGTTTAACAATTTTTGTTCGGCGTTCGTCTCCAAGACGTACAACAACTTCTTTAAGTTCCTTTTTAATAAGAGTCATCATCTTTGCCTTGCTCTTTAAAAGACTTTCGAGATCAGCAATGATTGTTTTTAGTTCGGCTAGTTCTTCGTCTATTTTTTGTCTTTCAAGGTTGGCGAGTTTCTGTAATCGCATTTCCAAAATTGCTGTTGCTTGAATTGCAGAGAATTTAAATGTCTTCATTAAACCAACGTGCGCCATTGGAACATCGTTACTCTTTCGAATGAGTGCAATGACCTTGTCGATATGGTCGAGTGCCTTTTTAAGTCCAAGCAAAATGTGCTCACGGGCACGCGCTTTGTTTAAGTCAAATTGAGTTCGTCGCGTTACTACTTCAGCTCGATGCTTAATATATTCCTCAAGCATTGGTTTAAGTGAAAGTGTTTTCGGTACACCATCAACAATAGCAACCATGTTGTAGTGGAATGTTTCTTCGAGTTGTGTGTGTTTATAAATATAGTTGAGTACCGATTGAGGATGAGCTGTCCCCTTCAAATCTACAACTACACGAATATCAGTAGTGGACTCATCTCGAAGACCCTTAATACCTTCAAGTTTTTTGTCTCGAACGAGGTCGGCAATCTTTGTAATCAGATTCGACTTATTAACGCGATATGGAATAGAAGTAATAATAATCTGTATTAGTCCCTTCGTGTTCTCTACCACTTCTGCCTCACCACGAACGACAACTCCACCACGCCCAGTGGCATACGCATGAGCAATGTCTTTTGTGTTGTACGCAACACATCCTGTCGGAAAATCAGGTCCTTTAACAAATTCCATTAAATCTTCCGTAGTACTTTTAGGGTTGTCTATTAAGTGCGTCACCGCACCTACTACTTCACCAAAGTTATGTGGTGGAATATTTGTCGCCATACCCACAGCAATACCAAGCGTTCCATTTAATAGAAGGTTTGGTACAGCGGCTGGTAACACAACGGGTTCCTTCTCTGTGTTGTCGTAGTTAGGGCGATAATCAACAGTGTCTTTACCTAAGTCACGCAAAAGCTCCATTGCAACATGAGAAACCTTTGCCTCAGTGTAGCGCATGGCTGCTGCGTTATCTCCATCGATTGACCCAAAGTTACCTTGCCCTATAACTAAAGGATAGCGCATCGTAAAATCTTGAGTGAGATTCACCATCGAGTCATATACTGCCGTATCTCCGTGCGGGTGATACTTACCAATTACTTCACCAACTACTGTGGCAGATTTTCGTGTTTTCCCAGCTGGGGTAAGATTAAGCTTACTCATCGCATAGAGAATACGTCGATGCACAGGCTTCAGACCATCACGTACATCAGGTAGTGCACGCGAAGTAATCACTGTCATCGCATAATCGATGTACGCTTCACGCATTTCACTAGAAATGTCTTGTTTAACAACACCTCGTACTGAAGCGCCCTTTGGTTCTTCCTGTTTACTATTTTCTTTTTTCTTTACAGCCATATTATTTCTCTGCTTCTGCGTCTTCTGATAATGTTTCTTGTTCTACTATAATATTTTCAACCTGTACATCTCCATTGTCATCTAACGTCAATTCTACAGTGTTAACTCCTGAAGGTTTCTCACCGAGACCTGCCTCATTAAGTGCTTGGCGCAATTGATTGTATTGAACAGAAAACTCATTAACCGCACCCGTAACACTAGTGCCAACGTCACGAAGACTCCCAGCGGCAGACGCTCCTTGTGAAGGCGCTTCAATTTGTACAATATTTTCACTTCTATTGAAAAAAGTAGCGCCCCACAAAAGGAAGAGTAACAGAGCTACAACCCCTGCAACTATAATTGCAAACGCAAGTCGTTCATTTTCTGGTCGATGCCTCATTTCCTCTATAAATTTCATGTACGTGTAATTATGACTTTAAAACTACCACTTCGCCAGATTTACTTTCAAGGTCTTTTTTCTTGAGTGTTAATTTCTCTACTGGTTTTACCCCCTCCGCTCCTGCTTCTTTAAGAAAAGTTTTTAGTGCTCCTGAGCTTCCTATGCCATCGTAGTGCATCGGGATTATTATTTTTGCTTCAAGTGAAACTGCAAGCGCATGAGCATCTGAGGCTCCGAGAACTCCTTCACCTCCTATTGGCACAAATAGTACATCTACCCCATCCATATCTTCCATGATGGACATATCTGGTTTTTTGTCTGAAAGAGCTCCGAGGAATACTATATTCATTCCTTCTAAGCGAACTGTATAAATAGTATTGATGCTGGCTTCTTTACTGTATTCTGATTTTGAAGAAATTCCTTTAACAAAAACTCCTTGGATTTCATATTCTCCAGGCCCACGAACAATAAATAAATCTTTCGCTGTACGAGTTACCTCCTCTACACCGTTGAAGTCTTCATCATTTAAAGAAACAAAAGCTATATCCGCCCCGAAACGAGTTGGAGAGATTTTCGATTTCTTTGAAATCGGATTAAACGCAAGGGTGGTATCACTAAAACTTACCTTCATAAACTCTCCTTTGTGGTGTGTGATTATCATAATTACTGTAGAAAGTTCGCACATAAAGGTGCGAACTACGCCTCTACTATAGCATATTTGGAACTTAAACTTAATTGCTTTTTAAGGCTAAAAGCGTATAGTACGGGAGCTCTATTAAAGGGCAATTATTAATAATCTTGGAATATATTAATTCTTTTGTACGTGACTCACTCGAGATACTTTGGTACAAAATACATATTCCGCAATTTAAAAATGACTAAAGAAAAAGAAGAGGTTTCAGAAGAGCCTCGTAGCAAAAAAGATTCACTAATGGCAACTCTCTTGCAAGAAGTTCCCGCAAGCCCCGTCATCGGTGACATTGTAGAAGGTCCTGTCGTCGACATCGATCGCGGACGTATCTACATTGACCTACACCCGTTTGGTACAGGAATTATATACGGACGAGAATACCTCTCGGCTCGTGACATCCTTAAAAATG
Source organism: Minisyncoccota bacterium (assembly GCA_016763615.1). Lineage (GTDB taxonomy): Bacteria > Patescibacteriota > Minisyncoccia > Phycocordibacterales > UBA2100 > UBA2100. Next base: position 3,850 of record JAESTJ010000067.1, read on the forward strand.
TAAATCCAGGCGACACCGTCGCTGCAAAAGTCTCAGGAGTTGAAAATCCTGATGGGTATATTGAAGTGTCATTAAGGGAAGCGCGCCAAGCACTAGTTTGGGGTGAGGCAGAAGATGCAGTGAAGAACAAAACTCCCATTGAACTTCTTGTCAAAGATGCAAACAAAGGAGGCCTCATTATTGAGTGGCAAGGTATCCAAGGCTTCTTACCCGCCTCACAACTCTCAACAGAGCACTACCCACGTGTTCCCGATGGCGATAAAGATAAAATATTTTCAGAACTCAAACAGCTGGTGAATACGAAGCTTACGCTGCAAGTTATTACCGCTGACGCTAAAGAACAAAAACTTATCTTCACTGAAAAAGGAATCGACGCTGAAGAAAAAGCAGAGATGGTGGATAAATATCGAGTTGGTGACGCACATGAAGGTGAAATCACTGGTGCAACCGACTTTGGAGTATTTGTGAAGCTTGAAGATGGTCTTGAAGGGCTTGTGCACATTTCTGAAATGGATTGGGCACTTGTTGAAGACCCTAAAGCTCGATACAAAGTAAGCGAAAAAGTTCGTGTACAGGTTATCGAGGTTAAGGATGGAAAAGTATCACTTTCTATTAAGGCCCTAATCGAGGACCCTTGGAAAGCTGCTACAAAGAAGTACAAAAAAGATGACAAAGTTGATGCAGTCATCATTAAGTACAACAAGCACGGTGCACTTGCCTCTATTGAAGAAGGAGTTGCCGGCCTCGTACATATCTCAGAATTTGGTGGTTCAGAACAACTGCGTGCCACACTTTCCTTGGGAAGTTTATACCCATTCACTATTACCCTCTTTGATCCTCAGGATCATAAAATGACTTTGTCATTTCAGGATGCTCCAATAAAGGACGAGGAGAAAAAAGAGAAAGAATAACCATTGCGTTGAGAATTATAAAAACCCCGCTTTTGCGGGGTTTTTATATATAATCTCTGAATTAAATCAACAAAACGCACCGCGTTTTGTTGATTTAACCATTCTAAGCCATTTCCTGACATACTCTATTTTGCATGTATACGGCTCGTTTTTTATGTCCTGTATATTAATTATGTGCGTTCATTGCTTTGACATGTCCATCAATAACAATTGATTCTAATGCGGCACTCGTCGTTTTGAAAAGTTTCTTAAGAGTATCTTCTTCTTCTTTCTTTGTAAATTCTCCAAGAAGAAAATCATACACTTTCTGTTCACCTTTAGGTTTTTTAATTTTCCCACCTGGTGTTGTAGGCGACACACCAATTCGTACCCGTACAAAATCTTTCGTTTTCACTGCACGAATAATAGACTCAACCCCTTTGTGCCCCCCACTGCCTCTGCCAAAGGAAAGTCTAATACTTCCAAAGGGTAAATCTATATCGTCATATACGACAACTAACCGCTGCGCTGCCTTGACGCTCGTAATTAAATTCTTTACGGCAGAACCCGATTTGTTCATGAAAGTATTTGGAAGCATGAGTGTTACTGAATGTTTCCCAATGACTCCTTTAGAAATATCACTTTTTGTTTTTCTGTCATCTATGAACCCTCCAAACTCTTGAGACACGTCGAAAGCTACAACTGCCAAACGTCCCGTATTGTGTCGAGTGTTCAAATATTCTTCTCCTGGATTTCCTAAACCTACAATGACAAATTTCATATATTTATAGCAACCATACTAGCACGGGAATCGTCATATACATTTGAATATTTGCAAATTTTATTTAAAGAAAACATCCAATTAATTGGATGTTTTCTTTAATATTAAAAATATAAATTTTAATCACATTCCTGATTTCCATTTATCTATATCTGTATACAGTTGCTGTTGTAGTTTTTTTGATGCTCCTCCTGGCGTTAAAAGAGCTACTAAATTTTCAATAAATATCTTTCGCCCACGACTGGTTTTTAATGTTTTAGTAATACTGCTAAAGGAGTCGGTATTTTCTACTTTGTTTTGAATCTTCCCCAGTGTTGTTGGACTCATACAAAGGAGTTCAGAAACTTGATATGTAGAATACCCCAAATCCAAAAGGCCAATCGCCATAACTCTTTTTGCTAGTAATATGTGCTCCGATGGTGTGAGTAAATTGTACAGTACCGACTCAAAGTTCTTTCGTGAATTTTGCACAAAAAATATATTCACTAACTGAGTTTTCATTTCTGCTAAGACTTTCGCTGAAACTTTTCTTTTTGATATGTGAACCATGACATTTACATTATCTATCAAATAATGTTTTATATTGTAACAAAAAAACATCCAATTAATTGGATGTTTTGCCATTAGTTACAATTAACTATAAAAACTACTGAGAACTTTTGATAAAGGCCGATAACTTTCTAGAAAACATCTGAAACTTTGCGTCAATACAAACAGTTGTAGTATACTCTTTCGATGCCAGCTGATTCACACCAAGACTCTACTCAAGTTACCGATACGTCTCAGCTCACTCCTCCACAAGAAACAGTATCCAAAGATGGCTCCTCAACACGCAATCTAATTTTCTTTGCGTTACTTGTTCTTATTATAGTGCTTCCTATTCGATTGTATGTTGCGAAACCTTTTATTGTTTCAGGAGCTTCGATGTTTCCTACATTCGATACGTGGCACTACCTTATAATTGACCAACTAACCTATAAACTGACACCACCATCGCGCGGTGATGTTATCGTGTTTCGTTTTCCTCAAAATCCCTCACGCTTTTTTATAAAAAGAATTATTGGATTACCAAACGAAACAGTGCAACTCATTGGAACGGTAGTCACTATATTTAATGACACTCACAAAGAAGGCTTTGTCATAGAGGAACCATACGTAACACCCGAAAATATGAAGAAAACAGAACTCACCATGCAGCTCGGCGACAATGAATACTTCGTTATGGGAGATAACCGCAAAGCGAGTGCCGACTCACGTTACTGGGGACCCCTTGAATCATACAGAATTATCGGACGTGCATACATTCGTCTTTTTCCTTTCTCAGACTTAGGAATACTTCCAGGAGCAACGACCTACAACATTATCAGCGAAAGCGAATAACATATGCTGACCACAGCCCACACAAACTGCGCGAGCACAGGAGAATTACTTGACCATGCACTCGATGCTGCTGAATTTTATGGATTTGATTCATTTGAT